>DHAH01000135.1:2248-6705 GCA_002397345.1 Clostridiales bacterium UBA4959 | reverse complement strand
GAAACCGCTCCCGCGCCGGAGAGAGGTATGACGCCGGAAGAAAATATGCCCGAACCCGCTCCCGCGCCGGAGAGGGGTATGACGCCGGAAGAAAATATGCCCGAAACCGCTCCCGCGCCGGAGAGGGGTATGCCGCCGGAAGAAAATATGCCCGAAACCGCTCCCACTCCGAAAATGGGCATGCCGCCGGAAGAAAATATGCCCGAAATTATTCTCCCACCGAAAACGTGCATACCACCGGAAGAAAATATGCCTGAGATTATTCCCGCGCCGGAGATGATGCCGGAAGAAAATATGCTTGAACCCGTTCCCGCACCGGAACCGGTTATACCGCCGGAGATAATTGCACCCGAGGTTATTCCCGAACCGGAAATGGGTATGCCGCCGGAAGAAAATATGCCCGAAGTTATTCCCGTACCGAAGATCGGCACAATGCCGAAGAATAATACGCCCGAAGCCGCTCCAAAACAGGAGATGGGCATGACGCCGGAAAAAAATGAGCCCGAATCCGCTCCCATGCCGGAAAAAAATATGCCTAAAGTCGTTCCCGCGCCGGAGAAGGGTGCGGCGCCGAACCAAAACGAACAAAAAAATATGCCCGCGCCAAATATGAACGCCATGCCAAAAACAAACAGTCCCGCAACACCGCTCGCGCCTAACACCGGAGTGGCGCCAAAGCAAACCGTACCCTCGGCTGTGCGTAATTCGCAGACCGGCAGTACGGCGGGCAGTGATATCGGTAAATCGAGCGGGTATAACGATCTCCGCGACATGAAGTCGCGCGGCTGGTCAAACCGCGCGACGCGTAAACATTAAAGGCCGCGCGTTCGTTCTGACGCATAGCGGTAATAAATCACCTATTGAAGAGGGGTACATGTCAAGCGAGCTTGACATGTACCCCAAACATAAATTATGCGATGCGGTTGAACGAGCGCAGGAAGGAGCGCAGCCGTTCGCTTGCGGGATTTTGGAATATTTCATCGGGCGTACCCGACTGCGCGATTATACCCTCGTCCATGAACAGCACGCGGTCGGCGATATCACGCGCGAACGCCATCTCGTGCGTGACGATTACCATTGTCATGTGTTCAGCGGCAAGTCCGCGCATTACGGCAAGCACCTCGCCGGTCAGCTCCGGGTCGAGCGCGGAGGTCGGTTCGTCAAAAAGCAATATTTCCGGCGACAGCATAAGCGCCCGCGCAATGGCGACGCGTTGTTTTTGACCGCCCGAAAGCGAAGCGGGCATTGCGTCCGCTTTATCGGCAAGCCCTACTTTATCCAGCAGCGCATCGGCGCGTTTGGCTGCCTCGCGTTTATCCAATACCATACGCAGCACAGGCGCAAGGCACAAATTTTCTCGCACCGTCATGTGCGGGAAAAGATTGAAATGCTGGAACACCATGCCGGTACGCGCGCAAACGGAACGCGCCTCGCGTTCCGGAACAGTCACACCTTCCCGCACCAGGGAACGTCCGCTTATTTCGATTGAGCCGTCAGATATACGTTCAAGCCCCACACAGGAACGCAGCATTGTTGATTTGCCCGATCCGGAAGGCCCTATCACGGCGATAATTTCCCCGCGTTCAACCGCCAGACTCACGCCGCGCAGCACCTCGTTTGTGCCGAAGGATTTAACAATATTAGTTAATTTAAGCATTTCCATTTAAAATTTATACTTCTTTTCAAGCGCGTCGAACAGTTTGGTCAGCCCAAATGTGAACAGTAGGTAGAACACGGCGGCGATAAAGAAGGGCGTGATGTCCGCCCGGCTGTTTACCAGCGCGCGTGTGTAGTGCAGCAGATCGGAGATCCCGATAACCGAAGCCAGCGCCGTGTCTTTAACCAGCGTAATCGCTTCGTTTGCAACAGAGGGCATCACTACTTTTATCATTTGCGGAATCACAATACGAAAGGTCGTCTGCGTTCCGGTCAGACCCAGCACACGCGCCGCTTCATACTGCCCTTTGTCAACGGAGAGCAGCCCGCCCCGGAAAATCTCGCAAAAATACGCCGCGTAATTGAGGGCGAATGTAAGACATGCGGCAGGGAAGCGGTCCATCACCAAAAATTTTCCGATGAATGGAATGAACGGCAATCCGAAATAGAAGAAGAAAAGCTGTAACATCAGCGGAGTACCGCGCATGACGAACACATACGCGCGTGTGACCGCTCTCACCGCGCGAAATTTGCTGTTTGATAAATATGTCAGCGCAAAGCCCAGCGGGATCGAGGTTACGGCTGTCACAACGAACAGTGACAGCGTAAATCCGATCCCTTTAAGCATCACACCCGTGATCATCAGAATATCTTGAGCGTTAATAATGCATACCTCACAGACGAATGCGGTAAAAGCACCCGCCGGTATTAAAATATTAAATAATAGAGTAACAGAGCGTTATACTTAAATTCGATAGTTATCGAATTATTATTTGCTGTTTTTGGCGATCAGGTTCAAACCTACAACTTCGTCGACGACCAGCGCGTCCACGCGACCCGATTTAAGGTCGAGGAAGGCGGTTGGGTTGTCCGAATAGCTGCTGACCAGTTCTTTGAAGGTGGCGACTGTATCAGGCTCCGCTTCGATGGCGTTGAGCGCGGACGAGCCCGACTGGCACGCCACGACTTTACCCGCAAGGTCGGCTTTGGTTTTGATGTCCGAGCCGTCGCGGACGATTATTATCATGCGGTTGGACAGATACGGCTTAGAAATGTTCATTTCTTCAACGCGCTTATCGGTAACCGACATGCCGTTCCAAATCACGTCGATGGTTTTGCCCGAAAGCTCCATTTCTTTGGCGTCCCATGAGATAGGCTGCAATACCAATTCGACGCCCAGCCGGTTGGCGACTTCTTTTGCGAGGTCAATATCAAAACCGACGATGTTGCCCTTGTCATCGTAAAAGCCCATCGGGTCGAATCCCACGTCCAATCCGAGTATAAGCTTGCCTTTATCCTTTATGTATTGCAGCGAGCTGTCGCCGGTGTCGGTTATTTCGCGGGGAAAAGGCTTGTCCCGCAATACCTTATCTTCGCCGAACCACTTTTTTGAAATATCCGCCGCGGTGCCGTCGGCGATAATATCGTCCAGCGCTGTTTGAAACGCCAGCGTAAACGTATTGTCGCCTTTACGCATGCCGACGGCGTAATCTTCGGAGCCGAAATTCTCCTCCAGCACCACGAATTTGCCACCTGTACCCGAACAGCCCGTAAACAGGGCGCAGAGCATTGCGGCGGAAAATAAAACTGCCAATAAACGCTTCATGTCAAAATAATTCTCCCGTTATAAATCATTGTGGTTTTATCATTCTATCACATTAACGTGATAAAGTCAAGTCAATCATTTATCGCGGGATCGAAAATTATCTGCGTCGGGTAATATTCTTTGGCATCGCTGTCGTAATAAACTTTCACGCGGTTATGCGATAAGAATTTTGTCAGCGAATACATATCGATCCAGATCTGGTTATAACCGTCCTTCTGCGATTTGTCGAAGATAAGCTGCATACCGATATGCAGATGGGGTACGGAGATGTTGTTGACGTTTTGACGCGAGCTGTAGCCCGTCATGCCGATATAACCGATAACCTCGCCCGCGGTAACGATTTTACCCTCATACATATCGTTGTAAGGGTGGTTTTTGCGCATATGCGCGTAATAATAATAGCGTCTACCGTCAAAGGAACGGATGCCAATGCGCCAACCGCCGTACATATTCCAACCGCACGCCTCCACATAGCCCGACTCAACGGCGATGATCGGCGTGCCTATATTGCCCATAATATCGTGTCCTAAATGTTCGCGTCTGTAACCATACGAGCGTGACGCGCCAAAATCGTTGTAATGATTATACGAATAACCCGACGCGATGGGCGAAAAAGCCTTTAACCCGTATTTTTCAACCGACGTGCTCGTACCGTCGTCGTTTTGAGCTATAGTATAATAAGTGCCGACCATACCGTCGAGCACCGCGCCGTATGCCTTGACATAATACGGGAAATATTTCATGCCCGAGGTCAAACTGTCGAGCGTCGTACCGGATTTCAGCTTGTCATACAGTGTCACAAGCGCCGATTTTTTGTAATGCGAAAAATCGCCGCCCCATTTCGCGCCCAGATACGCAAGCGAAACGGAAAAGCCCGGCGCCCAGTTCTCGCCGTGATGCGCGATATCAAGCTCCAGCGCGTCGGAAAGCGCTTGTTCGGTGGGATTGAAATCGATGTATTTTATATACTGCGACGCGGCGGCAGGCACCGACTCGTCCCCACCCGCGATGAGAGCAAAGGCGGCGGTGATAAAAAGTGCCCCGAAAAGCACCGCTGACATAACTCGTTTTAAAATAAAAACCGCCTCCGCTCAGGTCTGTTTACAAATTAAAAACGACCTTATATTCAAGTATAACGTTATACGAATATGCGGAGACGGTAATTATTATTCGATTTTTTATTTAACACTCATGG
>DHAH01000135.1:0-2150 GCA_002397345.1 Clostridiales bacterium UBA4959 | reverse complement strand
TTTTTATTTAACACTCATGCCGATGCGGCGGATAACTTTACATAAAAGAGTCGCCGGTATGCATAATAAAAACCAAATTGCCGAGAAGAGCGGACAGATTTGTCCGAGCAGGTTAAATTGGCGGTCGGAATAATCCCAAACCCTCCAGCCAAGACCACGGTTTACAAGACATCCAACCAAAAACTCCAATGTTGTGATTATAATCGCGCCCACAAGACAACGCTTCCACATCTTCTGCATATACATTTTTCGCTCGACAAGATAGATCAGCGTCAGACACGCGCCGCCTGTCAAAGTCATCGTCCAGTGCGTGAATCCGCGAAAGGCGATCTCCATCAGGCTGTATACAACAGCTCCAGTACCATACGCGGCGGTACAGCGACCCAGCTCGAGAGGGAAAAATTTTAAATTCATAAATATATCCACGCCCCTTTGCCGCACAAAACCGTAATAAAAACCGCGTAGTTTAGTAATACGCGTTTCAAGCTTTGTGTTTTATTGCGATGGTTTTCATACTTCACCAATAAATATTTGTTTCATGAATATTATCGACGGCGTCGGACGCTTTTATGCCGAAATATGGTTCATAAACAATTAACAATATTTGCTATTGACAAAAATCGACCCCTGTGCTATGATGATGCAATAAACCACAGAGTGAGAGTAGTATCGTTTTTATAACGCGCACAGAGAGCGGATGAAGGGTTTATTTTGCTTTGCGAAACAGATCCGAGGTGTGAAATCCGCGGCGGGCGAAAACGTGAATGGACTTACGAGGGCGGCGATGGAAACACGCTGATGCACAGTATCAGCGGGAGAGTATATGCCGACGGCAGCCGGTCGTTATTATCCGGAGCGCATATGAACGTCTTATTTGGGCGGTGTATGTGATCGAGGGGGCGGGGTTTTCTTCGCCAATTCAGGTGGTACCGCAGAGATGAAACGAAAGATCATCCCTGTCCTGTGAATCCCATTTTTTATTGGGAATTAACAGGACAGGGATTTTTTATTTTAAATTTTAATTTAAGGAGTTATAAAACAATGCAACCGAAAAAAACTTACCGCGATTTCGTCACTTATCTTAAAGATTTCCCCGACAAAGAAGGGCGCTATGGCGAATTTGGCGGCGCATATCTGCCGCCGGAGCTCATTCCCGCGTTCAAAGAGATCAACGACGCGTATGAAACTATCTGCCACAGCTCGAAATTCATCGCCGAGCTGCGCCGCATCCGCCGCGAATTCCAGGGGCGTCCTACGCCTGTCTATCACTGCGAGCGGTTGTCAAATCACCTGGGAAAAACCCAGATTTATCTCAAGCGTGAGGATCTCAACCACACCGGCGCGCACAAGCTGAACCACTGCATGGGCGAAGGTCTGCTTGCCAAATACATGGGCAAGAAAAAAATCATCGCCGAGACGGGCGCGGGTCAGCACGGCGTCGCGCTTGCCACTGCGGCGGCATATTTCGGCATGGAATGCGATATCTATATGGGTGAGGTTGACATTGCCAAACAGGCGCCAAACGTCACGCGCATGAAGATGCTCGGCGCGCGGGTTATTCCCGTAAGTCACGGACTTAAAACCTTGAAAGAAGCGGTGGATGCCGCGTTCGAAGGCTATATGAGGGAGTACAAGGACGCCATTTACTGTATCGGCTCGGTCGTGGGACCGCACCCCTTCCCACTTATGGTGCGCGATTTCCAGTCGGTGGTCGGGTTCGAGGCGCGCGACCAGTTCAAGGAGATGACGGGTATGTTGCCCGACGCCGTTATGGCGTGCGTGGGAGGCGGCTCGAACGCTATGGGTATGTTCGCGGGCTTCCTCGACCTGCCGGTGGAGATCTATGGCGTCGAGCCGCTGGGACGCGGAGCAAATGTGGGCGATCACGCGGCGTCGATCACATTTGGCAAAAAGGGCGTGATGCACGGGTTCGAGTCGCTGATGCTGCAAACGCAAAAGGAGGGCGAACCCGACCCCGTTTATTCGGTGGCGAGCGGGCTGGATTATCCCTCTGTTGGGCCGGAGCACGCATATCTGCATAGCTGCGGGCGCGTGAATTACGTCACCGCGTCGGACGACGAGGCGATGGAAGCGTATTTCCTACTGTGCAGACTCGAGGGGATCATACCCGCGATCGAGTCGTCGCACGC
>DHAH01000090.1:23266-23520 GCA_002397345.1 Clostridiales bacterium UBA4959 | reverse complement strand
GTGGACGGCAAGCTGATCCTGCCCGAAGCGGTACAGATCCTCCAGATGGCGGCGTCGTAATGACACTTCTCGAAAAAGTCAAGGCGAATCTGATCCTGCAGCACGGCGAAGACGACGCCCTGCTTGAAAGTTACATAGCGGCGGCGGTCAATTACGCCGAGAGCTACCAGCACCTGCCCGCCGGCACATATGCGGCGGGCGAGATCCCGCCCGCGACCGAACAGGGCATCGTCATGCTGGCAAGCCACTTCTAT
>DHAH01000090.1:22732-23113 GCA_002397345.1 Clostridiales bacterium UBA4959 | reverse complement strand
TCATGCTGGCAAGCCACTTCTATGAGTCACGCGACGGCTCGACGGGCGGTTTCTTCGCCGATAATGTTCAGGCGGCGCGTCAGGTGTGGGATACCGTAAATATGCTCCTGCGCCTTGAACGCGACTGGAAGGTATAGGCTGTGAGTTTCGGCAAGATGAGAGAGCATATCGACATAGCGGAAACGGTGCAAACCGCCGACGGCGCGGGCTTCGTCACTTCGGCTGACAATATAGTCGCATCAGTCCGCGCATACCGGGAAGAACGCAGTGGCACCATTCTATGGGCGAACCGGGCGGCGTTTTCCGACGCGACCTGCCTGTTCCGTTTCCGCGTTATACCGGGGGTGACCGTTACAACGCATCATATTATCATCTGCGGCG
>DHAH01000090.1:15935-22591 GCA_002397345.1 Clostridiales bacterium UBA4959 | reverse complement strand
ACCAGCGCGGAGGATGTGCGCGGACGCGGGATGTATGTTGAGATATTGGCGGAGCTTATCCGGCCGTCGAAGGGGTGATTGTTACGGAAAGCGCGAATTTCAAGCTGCCCGAAGACTTTCTAAATAAAATATCGCGCCTTGAACAGCATACAGATGAGATAATTCCAAAGGTGCTCGAAGCCGGCGGAGAGGTGGTGCTCGAAAAGGTGCGAGGAAATCTTCAGGCGGTGCTTTCACCCGACGCCACCGGCGAGCTCGCGGACGCGCTCGGTCTGTCGCCGGCGCGGATGGACAGGGACGGCAATTTCAATGTGAAGGTCGGCTTTGATGAGCCGAGGCGCGACGGCTCCTCGAACGCCATGGTCGCAAATATTATCGAATATGGCAAGCACGGACAGCCGCCGCGACCATTTTTACAGCCGGCGAAGTCGGCTTCGCGCGCGTCCTGCATCGAGGCGATGAAGCGTAAACTCGACGAGGAGCTTGGCGGCGTATGAATATCCTTGAGGAAACCGCTGCGCTTGTCACGGGACTCGGGCTGCCGGTCGAAACGGGCGTGTTTTCGGCTGAAGCACCCGACACATACTGCGTGCTGACGCCGCTCGGCGACACATACGGGCTTTTCTCTGGCGACATGCCAGGCATTGAGACGCAGGAAGTCAGGGTTTCGCTTTACAGCAAAAATAACTACCTGCAAACCAAAAAAGCGCTCGAATCGGCGCTGCTGCGGGCAAGTTTTACGGTAACCCAGCGGCTGTATATCGCCCGCGAGGATACCACCGGCTACCATCACATCGCGATCGACGTCGCGAAAATCTACCCATTGGAGGATTAGGGCATGGCGACAATTGGCATGGACTCGCTGTTTTACAGCAAAATCACGGAGGACGCGAGCGGAATCGAGACCTACGGCACGCCGGTTTCACTCGCCCGCGCCATAAAGGCGGACTTAGCCATCGAGCTGTCTGAAGTTACGCTCTACGCCGACGACGGCGCGGCGTATGTCATAAAGGAGTTTAAAAGCGGCACGCTCACGCTCGGTGTGGACGACATCGGCACGACTGCGGCGCAAGATCTGACCGGAGCCGTCACAGACGACAACGGTGTACTGATTTCCGCGAGCGAAACGGTCGGCGGGTCGGTCGCCGTCGGCTTCCGCGCGCTCAAACCGGATAATCGGTACAGATATTTCTGGCTCTATCGCGTGAAGTTCGGCGTCCCGTCCGTCAGCCTGCAAACCAAAGGCGAGACCATCACATTCTCCACGCCGACCATCGAGGGCACTGTCATGCGGCGTATGAAAACCGACGCAAACAACAAACACCCATGGAAATCGGAAGTCACCGAGGGCGACTCCGGCGTTCCGGCGGAGGTCATCACCGGGTGGTTTTCGCAGGTCTATGAGCCGGTATTTGTAGATACTCCGTAAACAGAGATATAATAATATGGAGGGTTTTATGGACAGCGAACGCGGAGCGGCGATCACGATCGGCGGAGAGGAATACACGCTTATCCTCACGACAAAGGCGACAAAAGCCATCGCCGGGCGTTACGGCGGTTTGGAAAATCTCGGCGACCGGCTGATGAAAGCCGAAAATTTCGAGCTCGCGCTCGACGAAATAGTGTGGCTGGTAACGCTGCTGGCCAACCAGAGCGTTCTGATATACAACCTGCGTAACAAAGAGAACCCGAAACCGCTGCTCACGGAGGAAGAAGTGGAGCTGCTCACCTCGCCGCTCGAGCTCGCGTCCTACAAGAGCGCCATCACCGAGGCTATGATGCGCGGCACGGCGCGGCACGTGGTGAGCGAAGGCGACGCGGAACCACCAAAAAACGCGTCGGCCGGGTAAACGGCTCCCGTGCGGACAACACGGCGGAGCTTTTTACCCGGCTCTACTACTATGGAACGGTACAGCTGCGCATGGACGAGGAGCGGTTCTGGCTCACGCCCATCGGCGAGTTTTTGGATTTGTGGACGTGTCACAAGCAGTGGATTGGGATTGAGAAGATACATAAAGAGGCACGTGTAGATGATGTTATACCTATTTAAAGTAATTCTACATTTCTATACTTTCCCATTGATCTTTTTCAATTTGATGAAGTATTGTCATGATTTTAATTGGAGCTTTACTTATCTTTTTTATTAATAATTCCAGAGGAAAGCCCGGAATCGTTGGTTGTGGCACGCCAATTAACCATCCATTCCCAACTACGCCATTGTTAAGTTCCATATTGGGGGTAAATCCATTATATGACATACCATTGCCTCTAATCTTTACTTCAGCTTCAGATTGTTCGTTTTTTAATAATATTATAAAATATGATCTTGGCTCCATTATATATTTAGCAATAATATCTATATTTATGTCACCATTATCAATAATTTCCGCTTTAAGATTGTTGAATTTGGTGAATTGTGGTGTAAATGTGTTTTTACCTATAATAACATCACACATTTGTTTAAGGGTGTTTTCTAAACCATTTGTAAATAAATCGAGATATAACGTTTGTAAAAGTACTGGAGGTATAAGACTATAATCTATACGAATAGGAATTATTCTTAACTCACTTTTTACAGCTTTTATCAATGCATTTTGCCACTCTAATTTTACCATATTACTATCTAAACTATTTTTTGACACAAACAAGAAAAAGTATTGACATTGTTCTAATCCTTCACTCATTTTATCGATTATTCCATCACCAGGTTGAATTGACCATGAGTCGTAAAATACTTTATTAATACCGAAAATTTCTTGTAATTTTATCGCAATTGGCTCAACAACAGGTTTATCTTTGAAATTATGTGATAAAAAAATCATATCATTCACCTTATTTTACCATATTTAATAATTTTATTATAAGCTAAAACTATCTTCTTGTCAACTTATATTTTATATAAATTGGAGGTGACCGCTCATGCCCGACAGCGACTTCGGCCTGCGTATCGGCATCGAAGGCGAAGCCGACTTCAAAGCCGCGCTTCGCGACATAAACCAGTCGTTCAAAGTCCTCGGCAGTGAAATGCAACTGGTCACCAGTGAGTTCGACAAAAACGACGGCTCCATACAGGCGCTCACCGCGCGCAACGAGGTACTCGGCCGCGAGATCGACGCGCAGAAGCAAAAAATCGAAACCCTCCGTGCGGCGCTCGACAACGCCGCCGAGTCGTTCGGCGAATCCGACCGGCGCACGCAGAACTGGCAGATCCAGCTCAACAAAGCGCAGGCGGAACTCAACGGCATGGAGCGCGAACTCACGGAATCGACCGGCGAAACCGGCAAGCTGGGCGACGAGCTTGACAAAACGGGCGAAAGCGCGGAAAAGTCAGGTTCGAGTTTTGAGGGGCTCGGCAACATCCTCAAAGGCGTCGGCGCGGCGCTGGGCGCGGCGGCTGTGGCGGCGGGCGCTGCGGCGGTAAAGCTCGGAACCGAAGTCATAAAGCAGTTTAGCGAGCTTGAGCAGAACCTCGGCGGCTCGGAAGCCGTGTTCGGCGAATACGCCGTGTCTATCCAAAAAAGCGGCGAGGAAGCCTACAAGAACCTCGGCGTATCACTGTCGGAGTACCTTGCCACCGCCAACAAAATGGGCGCGCTGTTCCAGGGCTCGGGCATCGAACAACAGAAGTCGTTGGAGCTTACCGAGAAGGCTATGCAGCGTGCGGCTGATGTGGCGTCCGTCATGGGTATCGACATGCAGACGGCGCTTGACAGCATCGCCGGGGCTGCCAAGGGTAACTTCACGATGATGGATAACCTCGGCGTAGCGATGAATGCCACCAATATTCAGGCATATGCGCTCGCCAAGGGACTTGACTTCACTTGGGCGTCGGCCACAAACGCCGAAAAAGCGCAGATC
This sequence comes from Clostridiales bacterium UBA4959, assembly GCA_002397345.1. Classification (GTDB taxonomy): domain Bacteria; phylum Bacillota; class Clostridia; order Oscillospirales; family CAG-272; genus DTU078. The sequence goes on along the minus strand of DHAH01000090.1, from coordinate 18,733 downwards.
GCGATGCAGATGTTCTTCGAGCAAACCGAGCAATACGCGGGCAATTTTGCGCGTGAGAGTACAACTACGATTTCCGGCTCGATCGGCTTGTTGCAGGCGGCGCTCGGCTCGTTCACCGCCGGGCTGGGTAACGCGGGCGCGGATATGACAAACCTCACGCAAAACCTTGTCGACGCGTTCAAGTCCGTGGTGCAGAACATCGTGCCCGTGCTCGAAAATATCGTAGCGGCGCTGCCCGCCACCACCGGCGCGATCTTGTCGGTAATCGGCGATATGCTGCCGCTACTCATCGAAACGGTCACCGGGCTGTTCACGCAGGTGCTTGAAACACTGCTGGAATTGCTGCCGGAGCTGATACCCGCCGCCGTGGACGCGGTTATGACAATAGTCGGCGCACTGATTGAAAATCTTCCTTTATTAATAGACGCGGCGGTGCAGCTCATAACCGCTTTGATTGAGGGGATTACCTCTTCGCTGCCGCAACTCATACCGGCGGCGGTCAGCGCGATAACAACGATTGTGCAAGGCTTGGTAGACAACCTGCCCATGCTGCTCGACGCGGCGCTGAAGCTCATACTCGGTCTGACGCAGGGGCTGCTCGACGCGCTGCCGCAGCTTATCGCCGCTCTTCCGGCCATAATCAACGGCATCGTGAATTTTCTTGCCAAAGCGTCCCCGCAGCTTACAGTGGCGGGTTTTATACTGCTTGTGGCGCTGATTGCTAATCTGCCGGCTATTATCATCGAAATCGTGAAGGCTGTGCCTCAGATTGTGACGGGGCTGGTCGATGCGTTCGGAAGTTATGTAAGCAATTTTGCCGAGGTTGGGCTCAACATGGTGCGCGGTATCTGGCAGGGCATCACCGAAGCCGGAGCGTGGCTGTATGAACAGGTTGCGGGTTTCGTCTCGGGTATTGTCAACAGCGTTAAAAACATGCTCGGCATACAGTCGCCGTCGGCTGTGTTCGCCGACATCGGGCGCAGTATGGGCGAAGGCATAGGCGTGGGGTTCACCGACGCGATGGAACGCGTAAGCCGCGATATACAGAACGCAATGCCAATTCCAAGCGCGCTGAACATACCTGTAACCGCAACATCATCAGGCGCGTGCGTCACATATGCAAGCGGCTACCAATACGCTCCCGGCACATCGGTTACGCAGAATATATCCATCACATCGCCGAAAGCGTTATCCGAGAAGGAGATCGCACGTGAATTTAAAAACCTAAGCCGCAAATTGGCGATGGGGGTTTAGCCTTGGAGCTTGTATATATAAATGAAGGAAATGAAACGGTTACGCTTAATCAGGTGAAGCCGCTTTTTTTATCGAAGCTCGACGGCGTCGGGAGCGTCCGCCAGACCGTCAATACTTTTCACGCCCCCGGTCAGGACGGCGCGTTTTACATTTCATCTACCGTTGATATGCGAAACATAACCATTGAAGGCAACATAATCGCCGATAGCATCGAAGATTCATACGCATACCGCCGAAAGCTGCTCCGCATATTCACGCCCAAGATGCGCGGGACGCTGATATACAGGGAGCGGCAAATATCCTGCATCGTGGAGGAAGCGGGTTTCACAGTTTCGAACAGCAACCGCGCTCCGGCTTTCTTTATTTCCCTGCTCTGCCCGTCGCCGTTTTTTGAAACGCCCGAGGAAATCCGAGCCGAACTCGCGCTATGGAGAGAAAACTTCTCGTTCCCGCTTGAGATAACCGCGCCCGGAATCGAGCTCGGTATCAGGCAGCCAAGCCAGATCATCGACATCGACAATGCCGGCGACGTTGCCGGCGGGTGCAGGATAGTGTTTAGGGCGCTCGGCTCGGTGACAAATCCGGAGCTTATGAACGTAGACACCGGCGATTATATCAGGCTGAACACCATCATGGCGGCGGAGCAGGAAATCCACGTTTACACATATTTCGCGGGCAAAAAGGTGGTCAGCGTAACCGGCGCGATCAGAGTCAACGCGTTTTCGTGGGTGGACGTGGGCAGCACATTTTTGCAGTTATCCGCCGGACGCAACACGCTCCGCTACGCGGCGGAGGAAAACGTGGATCTGCTTGAGGTGACGGTATATTACCGTCCACAATTTTTGGGTGTTTAATATGCAAATACTTATCTTCAACCAGTCTGACCGCAAACTCGCCGGAATAATTGAGGCGTTCGAATACCTCCTCTGGACGCGTCTGTACAGTGCCTGCGGCAGCTTCGAGCTCAAAGCTGTCGCCACCGACGAAAACATCGCTCTGCTCCAGATCGGGAACATCCTGTGGAAAAACGACGACGCCGAAGCGGGCATAATTGAATATATCGAAATGGCGATGCAGGAGCAGGAATACATCACTGTCAGCGGGAGGTTCGCGACCTCGCTTCTGGCGCGGCGTATCATTTGGGGGACAGAAATCCTGACCGGCAATCTGTCGGCGGCGGTTGGACAGCTGCTTGGCAATCACATAATCGCGCCCGCGAACACCGACAGAGCTATCGACGGCATCGCGTATACACCGTCGGTCACGGGCGTTTCGGTCAGCACGCAGGTATCGTTCAAAAACTTGATGGACACGGTCACCAGGCTTTGCGAAGCGGCGGATATGGGATTACGAACGATTTTCACGCCGCAGTCGGGGCTTTTCACCGTAGAACTGTATTCTGGCGCTGTATCGCAGGCTGTCTTTTCCAAGGAATACGAAAACATAATCGAACAGGTTTTTACCGTAAGCATCTCCGAATACGCGAACACCGCCCTCGTGGGCGGCGAAGGCGAAGGCTCGGCCCGCATCTTTGCGACCGCCGG
>DHAH01000090.1:15384-15771 GCA_002397345.1 Clostridiales bacterium UBA4959 | reverse complement strand
CTCCGCCGGGAGCGGCAGCGGGCTCGACCGGTACGAGATGTTCGTCGACGCGAAAGACCTGCGCTCGGAGGATTTTCCGGACGGCTACGAGGCGGCGCTCCTGTTTCGAGGTAACAGCAAGCTGGCGGAGCAGGCAATGGCGCGGGCGTTTGACGTCACCGTCAACCAATATGGCAACTTACAATACAAGACCGACTTTGATCTGGGCAGCGTAATCCGCGCCGTGTCGAAGCGCTGGGGTGTTTCCGTGACCGCGCGGATCACCGCCGTGGAGGAGAGCTACGACCGCGACGGGATGAGCCTGTCGGTCACGTTCGGTAAACCGCTGCTGACGCTTGCTGAAAAGCTTAAAAGGAGTGCGGACTGATGGAGAAAAGCGGATTTTTC
>DHAH01000090.1:13390-15248 GCA_002397345.1 Clostridiales bacterium UBA4959 | reverse complement strand
TGGAGAAAAGCGGATTTTTCAACTCGTCAAGCGGCGACCGGGTGTACAACGCCGCCGACTTCGCGTCATATTTCGGCAATCTGGTGAGCAACAGAATCTTTTACGCAACCGCCGACAACTTAAAAATTATCGCGGCAACCGGTATGACCGTGTCCGCGCAAGCCGGAGCCGCCTTCATAAACGGATACCATTACGAAAACACTGCGCCGCTTGATTTGTCAATACAGACGGCGCACGGCGTATATCCGCGCATAGACCGCGTGGTCGTGCGCCTGAGCATGGTTGACCGCGAGATTAAGCTGGCAGTCGTGACCGGCACTCCGGCGGAGTCGCCGTCCGCGCCCGCGCTTACGCGAACCGCCGATGTGTATGAGTTATGCGTTGCGGAAGTGACCGTCCCGCAGGGCGCTGTGGAGATTATATCCGGTAATATATCCGATACGCGGCTTGACATGGGGCTGTGCGGGCTGTTAAATTCACTTGTATCGGCTGTATATGAATGACGAGAAAATGCTTATTAATGGGGGTTAATCAAGCAATCCTTGATCTTGCATAAGAGCCAATGATTTATTAATTGATTCTTCCAATTCATTCTCAACGTTGTAAAATACAGCAATTTGCATCAACGCGACAATGGCTTGTTTTATCTCACCCGCTAAATCTTCTTTTCGCGGCTCTCCGTGCTTTTGTCGCTTAATCCCGCTATCTTCCCATAGATTCACTTCACTTGCGACTTCGCCGCACTCTTCCAATAATCTTGTCACCATTTGAAAAGGCTCAACACCTTTAGGATAACGTTTAAAGTAACCTTGTACCATTTTGTAGAGCTTTTCCATTGCCACGCTCCCGCAGTATATAAATTAGTTTTGTATACAAAATTATACCATATAATAACGAACATATCAATATTGAGTGGTATCAAATGGCTGACATAAACAACAAAACAATCTACGCCGAGAGCGTCGCATACGTAATCACCTACGCCGCAGTGCGCCCCGACAACGAGCACATGACCTACAACTTCACAGTCAATGCCACGCTCGACAGCGAGGAGTTCCTCGTCGTCGGCGTGGGGCTGCTCTGTACGATAACCATTAACGGCTCGTCGTCGCAAGTACAAATCAAGGAAACGGCTTTTGTCTGGCAGGGCAGCGACACAAACACCCGCAACGTTTCTATGACCTGCCCATCGACGGCGGGCGGCCAAAATCAGACGGTTTCTTTTGTTGTTGTGTCGAACGGAAGTATTTCAACGACGGTCGGCGTGATCTCAAACTCAACTTACACGGTCACAAGCCTCCCGCTGCTAACCACGGCGTGCGTGACCCCGACGGCTTGCACGGTCAGCCCGATTATCGCCGAAATCGACGCGACACTCTCGTGGAGCGGAGCCGCAGGTGGTGTGAACAATGCCATTACATCATATCAGGTGCAGTACAGTGACTCGTCCGACGACTCAACTTGGGGCAGCTGGGCGGCACTGTCTGTCGTCGAAACGACCGAAACTTATGGCAGTCTGACGGTCGAGCCGCCGTCCACGCGCGGATATTACCGCCGGTTCCGCGTTCGCACTCGCGGCGCGGCAGGAGAAACATATTACTCCGGATACACGATATCCTCCAACTCTGTCCGGCGCAATTTGTGGCCTGTCCAACCGACTTCGGTAACCGCGTCGCCTGCGTCGTATACAAACGAAACTATCACCGTCACATGGAGCGGCGCGNNTACCGCCGGTTCCGCGTTCGCACGCGAGGTACAGCTGGTTCGTCATATTATTCCGATTGGATGATTTCGTCAAACTCCGTCCGCAAGAACACCGAACCGGTCAGACCTGCGACGGTGACCGCCAGTCCAACCG
>DHAH01000090.1:12746-13184 GCA_002397345.1 Clostridiales bacterium UBA4959 | reverse complement strand
CACCGTCACGGTTATTTGGAGCGGCGCGGAGGGCGGCACAAGCGACATCAAAGGCTATATGATCGGCCGTCGGACTTCAACCGACGACGCGACGTGGTCGTCATGGTCGGCGTTCGAGGTGTTCGACCTCGCCGCGACGGGCGGCAGCCGGATGGTTACTCCGCCGTATATACCGGGAATATATGTCCAGTACGGCGTGTGGACAATCGACACTTTCGACGTCTATTCAAATGAGCAAATCAGCGACAGTATAAACTGCGCCATAACCGTATGCGGTGCGCCTACCGCGTGCATGCTGAGCGCCGCGCTCGCAGAGAGCGACGTCACGCTCACGTGGAGCGGCGCGTTAAGCGGCGTGGGCAACGTTATCACCGCGTTCGAGGTGCAGTATGCCGACTCGCCTGATGACACCGCGTGGGGAGACTGGACAGCGCTGGC
>DHAH01000090.1:9807-12598 GCA_002397345.1 Clostridiales bacterium UBA4959 | reverse complement strand
GTGGCGGTTGTCGAGACAACTGATACCGGCGGCAACCTGACGGTTTCATCGTCTCCGACACGCGGCTATTACCGCAAGTTCCGCGTCCGCACGCGCGGCTCAATCGGGGAGGTGGGCTATTCCGGCTGGACAGTTTCGTCGGGCAGCATACGCAGGAAGCGGCTCCCGCCCACTCCTACCATCGCCGCTCCCATGAATGCAAGCTCAACGTACAATGTGACGCTACGCGTGCTAATCACCACCGGCGTCGAGCCGGACGGTCAGACGCAAATCGCCGAGGTGCAAACCGATAATGGCGAGTGGCTCAATAGTGTGGATAACGCGGAATTTTTCTCGGTCGGCGGTGCGCTTGGCGATAATTCAAAGACGATTTATATAGGCAGCGCGCTTGCCTACGGTAGTCACACCGTAACGGTTCGCTGCTATGACGGCGCTACCGAAACGCGCGGTGCGGATGCGGCACGCTCGTTTACCGTGCTCGCGTCGCCGTTTGAGGAGATCACCGCAAACGAAACGCACGTTAAAGCGGCGCACATGCTCAACCTGCGTGCGTCTGTGAATGTCGTGCGCGGTTATTACGGTTTGGCAGCATACATTTGGGATGACGATATTATAGCCGGGAAAACGCAGGTGCGCGACTGGCTGTATCACATCGCCGAAATCCGCACGGCGGTCGAAAACGTAATCACTCTTTTAAATGCTTTTGAGCCAGATGTTATCCCGCAGTTTGACTGGCTGTCGCGCGGTATTGGCAGGCCGCGAGCCGATGTGATGAATCAATTAATCAATTTGATACTCGTATTATAAATACATACGGGGTATTTTCTATGACCGAGGTACAAAGAGATCAAATAATCGAAATGAGGGAAAAGAACATCCCATTTACAATAATCGCCGAATCTTTGGGCATATCAAAGAATACGGTTAAATCATACTGCCAGCGTAAATTGTCTAAAAAAAATTCGAAGAAAGCCTCCAAGTGCGCGTATTGCGGTACAGTACTTATAAATAAGCCAAAAGTTAAATCCCGACGCTTCTGTTCTGAACAATGCCGGATAAAATATTGGAACAGCCATCATAATGAAAAAAAGCGCAGAGCACCGCATACGGCGGTTTGCGCCTATTGTGGCAAAACGTTTGAATGCTACCAATCCGCCAATCGCAAATACTGCGGGTTTGCATGCTACAACAATGCCCGCTGGGGTGAGGCTGCTTATGAACAAAGACCAGTTTGACCGTGAGGTTCGGTATGGCACAGCCATCGTTATATGGAAAGAGATGCTCAAAGCCGGGATTATCGACAAGCAGGACTTTAACAGGATAGATAAGTTATACATCAAGCGCTATCGCCCGTTATTTCCTATCACGCCACATGGCAAAACCGAGGTTGAACGTCAGCCATAATATATTCACAGCCATCATTATCCACGCGGCAAAAGTGCCTTGTTTACTTGACTTTTCGTCTGTTTAGAGCGAACATGTATACGGATAGAGGTGAAAAACAATGCGTATAACGCAGATAAAAAGCGGCGCGCCGCCGCTACCTGAGCGCAAAAAAGCGGCGGCTTACGCTCGTGTTTCAAGCGGCAAAGATGCGATGCTTCACTCGCTGGCGGCGCAGGTCAGCTATTACAGCGAATATATCGGTAAGCACTCAGAGTGGGAATACATCGGCGTGTTCGCTGACGAGGCGCTCACCGGGACGAAAGACAGCCGCCCCGAGTTTCAGCGGATGTTTGCCGAGTGCCGCGCCGGGAACATCCAAATAATCATAACGAAGTCCATCTCAAGGTTCGCGAGAAACACCGTAACCGTTCTTCAGTCGGTGCGGGAACTCAAAGCGCTCGGGGTGGACGTTTTTTTCGAGGAGCAAAATATCCACTCGCTTTCATCTGACGGTGAGTTTATGCTCACGATTTTAGCCAGCTACGCACAGGAGGAGAGCCGCTCCGCCAGCGAGAACCAGAAGTGGCGAATCCGCAAGAATTTTAGCGAAGGTAAAACCTACAACCTGCATATGCTGGGCTATCGCGCAGTAAACGGAAGGCTTCAGATAATACCGGAGGAAGCGGAGACCGTTAAAGCCATTTTTGCCGACTACCTCTCCGGCATGGGAACGGAAAGTATCGTCAATAAATATACGACTCTGGGAGTAAACATAAGTACCAGCGGGCTGTACAGGATGCTCCGCAACGAAAAATATCAGGGTAATTTACTGCTGCAAAAGCGGTTCAGGGACAATCACATCACCAAACGTGACATGATAAACGTCGGTCAGCTCCCAAAATACAGTGTTACGGACGCGCACAAGCCGATCGTCGACTGCGAAACTTTCGCGGCGGTTCAGGCAGAGATTGTGTGCCGGACGGAGATTTATGCGCCGAGGGCTAAGCCGCAGGAGCGTTACGCTTTCACCGGTATAATTAAATGCGGCAAATGCGGCGCTTATTACCGGCGCAAACACAATAACGCCGGAACAAAATACGAGAAAGTCGTATGGATTTGCGATACATACAATTCTAAAGGCAAGGCGGCCTGCGCCAGTCGGCAAATCCCGGAGGATGTCCTTCTTATGAAAGCTGCCGAGGTCGGAGGCGCGGAAAACATCGCCGGAATAGTCGTACCGGAGCATAACAAGTTGATTTTTACACTCAAGGACGGGCGACGGATCTATACCGAGTGGCAAAACCCCTCCCGCCGCGAAAGCTGGACGCCGGAAATGCGCGATACCGCCCGGCAGCGCCGAAATATGAATTATCACGGAGAGTGACACATGGACAGCATACCAAAG
>DHAH01000090.1:7904-9667 GCA_002397345.1 Clostridiales bacterium UBA4959 | reverse complement strand
AATATTCGGGGGGAGTGATCATGGACACCATATCGAAGATAACCAAGATTCCGGCTACCGTGCCGATGTTCAGGCAAGCCGATTTTTCATCGGAAACGAAGCGGCGGGTCGCCGCCTACGCCCGGGTCAGCACGGACAGTGACGAGCAGGAGACGAGCTTCGACGCGCAGGTTGACTATTACACCAAATACATAGCCGAACGCAAGGACTGGACGCTGGTCGGCGTTTATACCGACGAGGGTATCAGCGCCGTTAACACAAAGCGGCGCGAGGGCTTCAAGCGAATGATATCCGACGCGTTGAACGGTCAAATCGACTTGATCGTGACGAAAAGCGTGAGCCGGTTCGCCAGAAATACTGTAGATTCGCTCGAAACAATCCGCCGGCTCAAGGACAAAAAAGTTGAATGCTATTTCGAAAAAGAAGGGATTTGGACGTTCGACGGCAAAGGAGAACTGCTAATCACGATTATGTCCTCTCTTGCACAAGAGGAGTCGAGGAGCATATCGGAAAACGTTACGTGGGGTCAGCGGAAGCGGTTCGCCGACGGTAAGGTATCCATGCCGTATAAGCAGTTCTTGGGGTATGAAAAGGGCGCAGACGGCAAGCCGCAGATTGTGGAGTCCGAGGCGAAAACTGTGCGGCAGATATACAGCATGTATTTATACGGTTCGTCGGTACGCGAAATCGCGAGAAGCCTCACAGCGCAGGGCATCCCGACGCCGGGAGGCAAGACTAACTGGTCGGTCACCACCATACTGTCAGTGCTACAAAACGAAAAATACGCCGGGAACGCCATACTTCAAAAAACATACTGCGAGGACTTTCTGACGAAGCGCGTGGTTAAAAACCAAGGACAGGTGCCGCAGTATTACGTGGAGCAGTCGCATCCGGCGATTGTGACGCAGGAGGTTTTCGATATGGTTCAGGTGGAGCTTACAAAGAACCGGGAACGCGGAATCTCCCGCAGCGGCGGCTCCTCCTGCTTCTCCGGACGCGTTTTCTGTGGCTCATGCGGGGCTACGTACGGTCGGAAAGTTTGGGACTCAAATACTCCCTACCGGCACGAGGTTTGGCAATGTAACGGTAAATACAAGGGACGCGGAGGCGCGAAATGCTTCACTCCGCACCTGACTGAGGAGCAGCTGCAAAAGGCTTTCGTAACTGCTTTTAACAGCATTTTAAGCGACTGTGAAAGTTATATCGCTGACTTGACTCCCGCGATTGAACTGCTCGGCGACACAACCGTGCTAGACAGGCAGATCGAAGTTTTTACCGAGCGCAGCGCGGGTATTTACACCCAACTTGAAGCGATGATCGGCGACAACGCCCATATTAAACAAGATCAGGGCGATTTCAAAAGTCGCTACAATGAGCTTCGTGCGCACTACGACGCGGTCAAGATGCAGCTTGAAAAAGCCGAGTTCGAAAAGCAATCAACGCTGATAAAGAAGGAGAAGGCCGAACAATTTATTGAGGTTTTATGCGGGCGCGATACGCTTATATCGAAGTTTGACGAGGCACTATTCCGCGCGACCGTGGAGTCGATAACCGTTCATAGCGAAAAGGATGTGCGGGTAAAATTTCGCGACGGGCAAGAAATATCTACCGACGTGCGACTTAAAGTTTATCGGGAAAGCAACTTAGCGTAATATATTTATCTTCAAAGCGCTCCGTAATTCTGGGCGCTTTTCTTTGATTAATCGCTGTTCTACAAACATTTTATGGACAAGTGTTCATCAGTAGAAAATATCCATAATAAA
>DHAH01000090.1:7447-7753 GCA_002397345.1 Clostridiales bacterium UBA4959 | reverse complement strand
AATACAGTTTAATTCATATTTTGTTTATAATTATTTATGGACAAGGGTGCAAATGGACATGCCGGACGAGCCGAAACGTGTAATTGTACGGACAAGGGTGCAAGGTCGAATCTTGTCGTTTCCGAAATACGCGAAAATCGGCTTGTTCGGCTGCTTTTCATCGCTTGTCCGCCTTGCACCCGGGCAACGAAAAAGCCCTGAAGATTCAAGGCTTTTTCGCTCGTCATGTGATTCTATCAATCCTGACGTAGGATTATGGTTGCGGAGAGAGGATTTGAACCTCTGACCTTTGGGTTATGAGCCCAA
>DHAH01000090.1:0-7284 GCA_002397345.1 Clostridiales bacterium UBA4959 | reverse complement strand
GACCTTTGGGTTATGAGCCCAACGAGCTACCGGGCTGCTCCACTCCGCGATATATAGACGCACATTCAAACGTGCAGTGTTTTTCGATATTATTGTAAAAGAATGACTTCAACTTTAACATGCGGTATTCCCGGCTAATTGGTGCCGGTAACCGGGGTCGAACCGGTACGAGATTTTACTCTCACGGGATTTTAAGTCCCGGGTGTCTGCCTATTCCACCATACCGGCAGATTTAAATAATTTACTCTCACGGGATTTTTAAGTTCCGGTTGTCTGCCGCGCGACTTTTGCACCGGCAGAATTTACAACGATTGATTTTAAACATATGCCAGCCGATCCACAGGGCTGACTTGTCGGGCGATCTTCGCCTATATAATAAGGCTGCCTACCGGCATGGTTTTTGCCCGCTCCAACGATATTTGCGCCGGTTTTTCATCGTCGGCTTAAGAATTATAACACACTCGCGATGGTTTGTCAAGGCTTTTTAAATAAATAATCCACTAAACCTCTGCAAAGTGTTATATTTTCATTTATAAAATTTTGCAAAACCGTTTTAGATGACTATTAATTAAGTAGACGCATACTTTCCGCGTGCACAACCGATTGCCGTGCTTGTGGAAATATCGTATCTGTTGTATAATAACATTGAGAAATATATTGAAGGCAGGCTATATTATGGAATATGGTGGTTTACACATCCAAAATGCTCGAGATAGCGCAAATCTAATAACAGTAAGAAAAGCCCGGGCTGCTGTTCCGTCAGTCCGGGTTCTTTTTGTTAACGTTGTAAATCAAAACTATATTTGATTGTCATCTGGATAAGAATACAAAATTATGATAAAATAAAAATAACATCTCAACCTTTTCTGCTTTTGATCTGTCTATATTATAAGCAGCTGCAAAATGGCTCCGGAGGTAATGGCACAGTGATTTATTCAGAACAAAGCGACAATATCCTCGTAACCCTGACACTGGTGGGCAATCAAAACGCATATGAAGCATTGGTAATCCGCTATCAGAGGGCGGTTATCGCTTCAGCATATTCGGTCGTACGGAATACATATATGGCAGAGGATGCCGCGCAGGATGCGTTTATCTCCGCATGGATGAAGCTTGATACGCTCCGTGAAGTCGACAAATACGGCGCGTGGGTATGCAAAATCGCAAAAAACTGTGCAAAAAATATGCTCGTCCGGTTCCGCGAATACTTGGATATGGATATGGTTCTGAATTATGAGTATGAACACGGCGAAAGCATAGAAGAAAGCTTAACTGTATCCGGAGATTACGATTTACTCCATGAGAGCATAGTCGGCTTGTCTGGCAAGGTGAAAAAGGTCATCGAGCTTCATTATTTTGAAGGCTTGTCAATTTCAGAAATTGCAGACAGACTTCGTATTTCCGCCGGCACAGTGAAGCGTCAGCTTTATGACGGCAGAACAAAAATTGGAAAGGATTTATGCGCAATGAACGAAAATGAAAACGATACTTTGGTAGAAAAGGTCATGAAAAAAGTCCGCGAGCTGAGTATGTGGCGGCTCAAAGACAACAAAAACGGTTTTGAGGAAGCATATAATGATGTACTTGCCGACATCGATAAACTTCCGGAATCGGGCGATAAAAATTAGGCGCTTGCAGATGTTTTGATGCATGGCTGGTGGTGGTTGCCGGGAAAGAAAAGCGACGAGCTGTTTACCCGCATTAAGAACGCCGCAATCGACGGGAAAAACGATACGGTTATGGAGTTTATCATCGGAATCGAAGACGGAAAGCTGTCCGGCAAAGACAAAATCGATTTCATGCTGAATAAGCAGATTCCATTTCTGAAAGAAAACGGTTTTGTCAAGCCAATCGCCAGAGAATGGTTCTGGCTTGGATTTGAATACTTCAAAATCAAAGACAACAAGGCGGGGTTTGCGGCGTTTGAAAATGTGTTTTCGCTTCTGAAGCCGTCTGATATCTATTATGCAAACGCGCTCTCCGCAATCGAAATTGAGAAACGTGCGTCCGAAAAATATATTGACTCAAAAGAAAGCCTGTATCATCTTCATGCAATAGCTGAAGAATATCGCATCATTGATGGTGACATTCGCATGTGGTCACAGCCCGGTTACAGAAAAGGAATGTTGCAATCAATCAACACCGGCGCAAATTATATTTTCTATAACGCCGCGCGCTATAACAAATATCTGTATGTAAATCGCTTCAAGGTTGGCGACAGCATGACCAGCTCCAACGGAAACACGCTCACCTTTACAGCAGACAATGTATCGGTTGAAACACCCTGTGGAAATTTTTACGGCGGTCAGGTTTGGACTGTAACTAAAAAGTCGACTGTATACAAAACATATTTCAAGCGCGGAATCGGTATTGTCCGTCAGGAAACCGTGGAAGGCGATGAAACCGAAGTACGTCTGCTTAAATCTTTCCATATCGAGGGCGGCGATGAACTTTTACCGTGTCACGCCGGAAACCGATGGGTTTATACAAGTGATCATGCTGCTGATGTTGTTAACATGGAACTTGCATTTCATATGACTTACGCGGACAACGAGAAGGTAATACTCTCATATTATTGGGATATTCAGCGGCTCAAATATGATGAAAACAGTTGGGAGGATATGTTGCTTCAGATGAGAGACTATTATACCGGAATCAAAGATGACGGAAGCCAATTCATCTGCGATGTGTCATATCCTATGGAACGCGCGAAAGCACTTGCAAAAACACCGCTTCAGACGGCGCATACCAAAACAGCCTGTACTGTCATGCAGGGAATCATGGATACCGACGGTGAATTTAATCCCAACCGCAAGGCAAGCGGGCATTGGAACTTTTTCCATAACATGAACTACACGTCACATGACGGCAAAAGCACGATAAGCGACAACCGCAAATACAGCTTTGAGTGGAAGAATACGGGCGGAATAGGCGACGCCAGGTTCCCGCTTTTATACAATCATATGCTCGGAATACTGCAGGATGCGGCAGGCTGCATCTGGAACGACGACTGGAAGGACGGGTACAGTGATAAAAAAGAGGCAGACGGAGATAAGATTGTTTCCGAAATAAAATGCAGTTTTTCCGGGACAATCACAACCGCCGCAGGAATATTTATAAACTGTCTCTGTCTGTCGCTTGATACCAAAGGTATGGAAGGAAGTTTTTCATACCGCGGCGGGAAAATGTCGTATTATTTCGCGCCGGGTATCGGTATTGTGCGGGCAACGCATAACTTTAAAGAATACACATTGGTTTCCACATACGACCTGACGTCCTATGAGGGTATCGGTTAGGGATATATGTTGGTGCAAAGCGGTTTCATACGCCACTATGACGCTGTGGGGCTTACCGATGGCTACGTCGGATCTATCGAAATTACTTACAGTGAAAATAAAGATGGAGGCATTGTCATCTTTGAAGATCTGTGCGGTATAAAAATGCTGAAAACGGAATAAGCAACAAAGCCGTGGACCGCTTTGCAGAGCTGATGAAAACCCGAAACATACTCGCGTATCACGCGAATTAATCTCAAAAACTACGTTATTGCGCTATGCACTTTTCTCTGATATACTGTATTCAGAAGCAGGGCCCGCTTACTATAAATAAAGGAGACCCACCATGAATTATATCGGAGAAAAGATCAAAGAACTCAGGCGCAAAAACGATATGACGCAGGAGATGCTTGCGGATTATCTTTGTGTGACTTATCAGTCCGTTTCAAAATGGGAAACGGGCGTGACAAGTCCCGACCTGTCGCTTATCGTTCCATTGGCACGGCTGTTCAAAGTCACAACCGATGAACTTTTCGGCGTGGGCGGTGAAAACGGTCGCCGTGCGGAATTTAACGCTGCACATGAAAACTACTGGCAGAAGGATATGGACGAAATGTACCGGACTGTCACGCAGGCTGTTTCGGAATTCCCGGGAGATTATCAATATCTGGAATGGCTTGCATCCATGGAATACTACGTTGCATTCGACGACGATTACCGAAACGGCGGTAGTCTGGATTATTTTCACTCCATGCTTGAAAAATCAAGAAAGCATTATGACATGGTGATCAGTGGCTGCACAGATACAACCATCAGGGAAAAAGCATTATACGGAATTATACTCGTTCTGAAATATGACGGCAAATTGCAGGAAGCAAAAAAATATGCCGAGTTGTTTCCGCTAAAGCAGGGTTACAACCGTGACATGATGCTTGAGTTGTGTACGGAGGGCGAAGAACTTCTTACCATTAAGCAGAAGATCGTTTATACTAAAACTGATGAACTTCTCGGTGCTTTACAGAAAATGTGGGATTTTCAACAGGAAAAAAGTCCATATGTCAGAGCGGCGGTGGAAATATCCGAGTCGCTGATCGCCGCGGTGATAACAGATGAAAATTATTATGATTTCTACCGACACCTGAGTTCGCTGTATATCGAGCGTGCGGAAATCAGTATGGCGGACAATGAACATGATAATGCTGTAAATTATTTTACCGTGGCAAAAGAATATGCTGCAAAACGCGATTCATACAGAACAAACGGGAAGTGCCGTTATACCTGTACCATGTTCGATCATGTCGAAGATGATCTTTCGTGCGAACTGCTTCCCACAGATTCTGTGGATTATTGGAAATATTGGATTGAAAAGAGCATTTTTGACCCTCTCCGAGAACGGGATGATTTTAAAGCATTATATCAAAACTAACGCACCTATTTCGCCATATCATAAAATTGTTACCGTTGCTGATACAATTTCAGCAAAGGTAACTTCTTTTTTTACTCTGACGCCGTTATGGGGCTATGTACAGTGAACATCATGCCTGTACCCGATTTTTTCTCGAACATCTATGAATGATATTTTTCCGCCTGGAGCCTGAACATTTCAGCGTATTTTCCGTCCGCTTCCAAAAGCTCGTCGTGAGAGCCGTGCTCGATAAGGCTGCCGTCCGCAAACATATATATTCTGTCCGCCATTCTGGTCGTTGACAAGCGGTGGCTGATAAATATAATGGTTTTGTCCATGGCATATGATAATATAGTTTGGTTCAGCTCGTATTCCGCCATCGGATCGAGCGCCGAGGACGGCTCGTCCATAACGATGATCTCGCAGTCACGGGCAAACACCCGCGCAATGGCGATCTTCTGCGCCTCGCCGCCCGACAGATTCACTCCCTTGTCGGAGAATTCGCGGGTTAAAGGTGTGTCGATGCCGTTTTCAAGAGACGCGAGTTTATCGTCAAAGGTGCTGCGGTGAAGCGCGTCCAGAACCTTGTCACGCATATCGTCGGTGTAAATGTCCGCGACAACGTTTTCCGCCACCGACGCGGCAAAGATTTGATAATCCTGGAACACCGCGCCGATCTTGCCGCGGTATCCATTCATGTCAAGCTCGCGTATGTCCGTGCCGTTCAGCCTGATATTACCGCATGTCGGGTCATAAAGGTGCAATAGCAGCTTAATGAACGTCGATTTACCCGCGCCGTTATAGCCTACTATGGCGATCTTCTCGCCTCTTTTTATTGTCAGGTCAATATTTTTAAGCGATTCGGTATCTGACGAATCGTATTTAAATGATACGTTCTTAAATGTGATCTCTTCGACCTGCGGTACCCTTTTATCTCCGCCGACCACTTTCGGTTCGTATTCCATGAAAACGCGGAATTTTTCCGCATACAGGCTGTGCTCCGGAAATTTTATGAGGAACTGTATCAGCGTATTAATTTGCCAGTACAGCTTCCATACCGCGTTGTTTGCCGCCGCGAAATCACCGAGCAATATTGCGCCCCTCACAAGCTTATACACAAGCAGGATATTGATCCCGGCTTCGCATAATCCGATCTGCAAAAAATTATTAAGCGAGTTTATCGCGTATAGCTTTTTCCCGTATCGCTTTGCGATCTCCTTTTGACTTTCCATCGCTTCCTTATAGTCGTCAGTCAAAATATCGCTTGCGTGGCTCGTTCTTATCTCCTTCGCATAATCGGGCAGCGCAAATACGCGCTTGATATATTCCGCTTTACGCTGTTTTGGCAGTATTTCTTGCTGCTGATTGAAGCCAACTTTCTGCCTCCACAGATTTATAAACGCGGAAATCGCCACAAACGCCAGGATTGTGATAACGACCGTCACATCGATTGTGAGCAGTACGCCGATTATGGTAAGAGTCGCTATCGTCCGGTTTATCAGCTTGCCGATATCCTCCATGATGCCCACGACGCGCCCGTCGCTCTCGTTTATCGCCCACACAAAATCATTGTAGAATTCGGGATTGTCGTAGCAGGAGAGGTCAAGAGAGCGCGCTTTTTCAAACAGAGCTTCCTGCATCTTCAAGTGCAGAGTCTGGCGTATCTTGGGGTTATACCAATTCCAATACCATACATGGAAGAAGTAAGTGACAAGCGAAAACTCCGCCATGAGCGCGATAACCAATGCCGGAGCGCCGAATCCGGCGCCTTCACCGATCCGATCGAACAGCATTTTTACGAAAATGACACTTGTGAACGAGTGGATCATGCCCCAGACAACGCCCTCGACTATCATCCAAAATATATATGACGGTACATATTTTGCGACGAATTTCAGCATGTACAGGTTGTTTTTAAGAATGCGTGAAAGCGGCTGTTTTTTCTTTTTGTCCGATTTATTTTCATTCACTGTCATTATACCCGCACCTCCGCTTCGTCCGCTATGTAATTCTGAGCCTGAAGCCTGAACATTTTCGAGTATTTACCGCCTTTCGCCATCAGCTCGTTATGCGAGCCTTCTTCGATAATCCTGCCGTTTTCGAGAAGATATATGCGGTCGGCAAGTGTAGCCGAGGAAAGCCGGTGCGAGATGAATATGACCGAGCGGCTTTCACACGCGCGCATCATGTTTTCATACATTTTGTATTCCGCTATCGGATCGAGCGCAGAGGACGGCTCGTCGAGGATAACGATGCCGCTGTCCTTTGTGAACGCGCGGGCGATGGAAACCTTCTGCCCCTCGCCGCCCGAGAGCACCTCGCCTTTTTCGTCAAATTCCCGCGTCAGCACCGTATCAACGCCCTTTTCAAAAGTCACGATCTTATCGTATATCCCGCTGTCGCACAGCGCCTGCCGTACCAGCTCGTCGTCGCCTTCGCGCCGTTTGCACAGCAGCACATTATCGGTGACCGACATTGAGAACAGACGAAAATCCTGAAATACCGTGCTGAATCTTTCGCGGTAGCCCGCCTCGCCTGTAATCGTATAATCGCGTATATCCCTGCCGGCATAAGTAATTACGCCTGATGTGGGGTCGTAAAGTC
>DHAH01000036.1:2883-3356 GCA_002397345.1 Clostridiales bacterium UBA4959 | reverse complement strand
CCCCGCTCCCCCCACACCCCGCAGATAAATGGTAGAAGAAATTTTATTGTGCAACTAATGATTGTGCATGTAGGGTTGATTATTTATCGACCGCTGCTATACAATATAGATATTGCTGATTTACGCTGCCTATCTGGGTCCCTTACCCAGACAGGCGGCTCGTTTTTTTGGGCGTCGGAACGCCCGCCGGGACGACGGGGCGTCGACGTCGGACGTCGGACGTCGGACGTCGTGGCGGTCGTGGCGTCGTGGCGTCGTGGCGTCGTGGCGTCGGAACGTCGAGACGTCACATCGTGACGTCGTGACGCGCGGCGAAAAACGCAGCCGCCGGTGTGGGAAAGGGACCCACATCGGCGGCGGAGAGATAGAGATTTATAAATGACAGCACAAATTATAAAACTGCCAAATCAGCACATCATAAAATTGGCAGCACAATAAAAACATTTTACCATTTGTCTGCGGGGTGTGGGGGG
>DHAH01000036.1:1689-2735 GCA_002397345.1 Clostridiales bacterium UBA4959 | reverse complement strand
TCTCCCCCCACGCGTACCCCCGTCCCTATTATATACGCGTAAACCACGCGTAATTACCCCGCACCGTGTGTGCGGATGTAGTCGAGGAGAATATTGTATGCTTCGGTATTCAGGTGCAGACCGTCTCCGCTTTGCATGTCGGCGGGCAGGAACCCGTCGCTGCCCACGAGCGCCTCGGCGGTATTCAGGTAATAGACGCCGTTCTGACTTGCGGCTTTCGCCATCCAGTAATTGCCGCGGCAGATTTTATTGTTGTTTATCGATTGCTGCAATTTGTAGGTATCCGAAACCGGCAGGATCGATTGTAGGATAATAACGGTATCGGGGCTTTCCTTTTTAATCTCGCCGATAAGCTCTGTAAACTGCGCGATGAAGCCGTCCTCTTTCAGATAAGAAACGCCGTTGATACCCAGCGCGATAATCAGTCTTTTCGGTTTCTTTTCGCGTACAGCCTGACGAACGGTTATCTCGCCGCCGGTATCGGGATAATAAATTTTCGCGTCGGCTACCTTGTTAAGGAGCAGCGTACCGTTGGAGGGCACCCACACTTGTTTTGTGTCCTTACCATCCTTCAGCATCCCGAAAACCCTCAGCCCGTAAGTCCGTGAATCGCCCAAAAATACCGTGTCGTCGATATACTCCTGACCCATGTCGCCAGTCGCGGCAAGCACAGTGCCCGGAAATTCTTCTCCGATTTTATCCAGTCCCATATAACGCGGCACAGCGGCGTTGTCGTCGGTAACGATCGCGCCGGCATGGTCGGGGTCAATAGGATTGACCTGCGGTTCGGTGACAGGGGTTGTTTCACGCTCGGTTTCGAGTGGATTGGTTTCGGTATTATCAGTGTTATTCCCGCCCGGGAACACCAGCCCGCTGTTATCTTCGGTTTCATCCGGCTCGTCGGTTGTGCCATCGGTTGTGTCGCCGGTATCGCCGGTGAGGATCACAACTTCGTCGCCGTGCTTGCCGCCTGACAGCGCGCCTGACGCAAACAGCGCCACGACGAGCACCAAAAGCACCGCAAGCGCGGCGATCATAGCAATAAT
>DHAH01000036.1:0-1560 GCA_002397345.1 Clostridiales bacterium UBA4959 | reverse complement strand
ATAGCAATAATGACCAGCCGGAACAGCCGGTCGTATTGACGTTTTGGGTCTTTACCCGATTGATTTGTTGGATTCATAAAATAAATTAAAATTGCCTTTTATAATTAGACTTGCTTATCCTGTGCCGGCTCACCGCGTACCGAATAATCGAAGCAAGCGCGGCGACGGCGATATATATTACTACAAATATAACGCTGACTGACAGCGCCGAGCTGCTGTATTTGTAATATCCGCCGAAAAATATACAGATAACCACGAAATCGGCGGTGACCGCCAGACAGTGCAGCGCGAGTTTTGCGATATAAGCGAGGTCTTTACTGTATAAAATACGGTTCGCGAGCGCAAAGAAAAAGCTGAACGAGATTACTATCGCGACGCTGCGTAAAGTAAGCGCGGGTTTGTAATCGGCGTCGACATTGGTATACTCCGCCAGCAGCGCCATCAAAAACAACACCGCGGTAGAGATCAGTCCGCCCGGGTATATAATTTTATACAAAAATCCACGCGCGCCCGATAAAGTTTCGGTGGTGTCATTATTCGTTTTCAAACTTTACAGCTCCGAAAAAGTGATTTCAAACGTATTGCATAACGTCGACTGCGCTTCGATGTATTTCTGCGAACCGTTTTGTACCGCGTCGGCACGGCCTTCCAGCGTGCAGGACGACGGCTCGAGCCCCATGACATAATCGCCCCAGCCGAGCTGACGCCACTGTATCAGCCTGTCGAGTATACCGTCAGAGCTGAACGAGATGCGCATACTTGTCCCTATCGCGGGGTTGTCGATGCCGAAACAGTTTTCCGACAGCGTGTGGTAATAACACATTTCGGTAAAGTTTTGCTGCGGCGGCAATACCTTATCCCATTCATGCAGTCCCGATTCCGCGTGTTTGTCGCGCGGCAGCGTCTTTTGCGCCGGAATAACAATCTTCGCCGATTCCGAGAGCAGCGGGTAGCCCATATTAAAGTGGTACAGCATCGAAAGCGGCGTACGCTCATAACCCGTGTTGGTGATCTTGTCCGACAGTCCGATTACATCCGAGCCGGCGCGGCACGTTATCGTGCGCTCGAGTTTCAGTTTTACGCCGAACAATATCATCTCGCGCATTACGCCCGAGATTTCGACCGCGTCCTCGCCCGGCGACAGCTTAACGCACAGATTTTCGGCGGGGGTATTGGATATGCGCCCGTGCATTGACAGCGTGGGGTCGCTCTCGTCGGTGTTGCCGATATTCTGCAGTCCGCAGGTCGCCAAAAATCCGCCCGCAAAGGAACGCAGCCAGCCGATACCGCGGTCGTCATAATAAGAGGGCGCGACAACGCCCGTGGGCGTGAGATATGACATATTGCGGTTCTTATATCGCACGGTGTATAGGTCAAGACAGCGGTCGGCAAGTACCGTGAAGTGCAAATTCGCGCCGTTCCAGACGTCCACAGCGCGGACGCCCGACGCCTTGCCGTCGCTGAAGGTATACTGCCGTACATCAAATAACTGCTTGGGATTGCCGACATATACGCTCATAATATTAACTCCTTGTATTGGGGGAAGCTTGGGGGTACGGG
>DHAH01000069.1:12688-13309 GCA_002397345.1 Clostridiales bacterium UBA4959 | reverse complement strand
GGTATCGGAGTGACCGGCTTCATCGGCGCGCCCGAATCGGCGCGCGGCAACCGCAATTATGAAAACGTATTCATCAACGGACGATATATAAAGAGCCTGACCGTTTCGACCGCTGCCGAGCAGGCGTTCGAGTCGTACATCCCCGCTGACAAATTTCCCGTCTGCGTATTGAACCTCGCCGTTCACCCCGCGCTGGTTGACGTCAACGTGCATCCGACCAAGCTGGAGGTGAAATTCTCCGACGAGCGCGCCGTGTTTGAAGCCGTCTACTGCGCGGTACGCAACGCGCTGGCGGCAAAGCTGCCGCGGGCTAAAATTGAAACGCCGCGCGTCAAACTGACAGGCGACGATCTGGGCGCTGTCGCCGAGGTGATAACCGAAAAACTGCACCAAAACGAACGCGACGGCGATATAACGCGGGATTTTGCACAAATCGACCCATCCCCCGCAGGAGCGGATTCTATATCCGCCTGCGATTCAAAAATCATCGACACACAGGAAACTGATTATAATTCTCCGAAACAGGTAAAAATCGAAACGGCGGATATACCCCTGCCTGAACCGCCGGTTGATCCGGTTGACGCGGTTGATTCCGCAAGCGGGCGGCAAAACGCCGCCCCT
>DHAH01000069.1:11692-12512 GCA_002397345.1 Clostridiales bacterium UBA4959 | reverse complement strand
CGTATTGTGTTCAACTGCTACATTATTATCGAAACCGGCGACAAAGTGGTTGTTATCGACAAGCACGCAGCGCACGAGCGCATATTGTTCGAGGATATGAAGAAGCGTATGCGCGACGAGGGCGACACCGCGGCGCAACTGCTTTTCATCCCCATCGAGCTGCAATTGTCGCCCGAGGAACGCGGCGCGGTTGCCGATTTCGCTTCCGAGTTTGACAAGCTGGGTTATGGCTGCTCCGAGCTTGACAGCGGCAAGACCGGATTGTTCCAGATACCCGCGAACCTGTCGCCCGACGCGGCTGCGGAACTGTTTAAAACGCTCGCCGCCTCCCTTGCGGAGGGCAGCGGCACGCCCCGTTCAGAGCGCGACGCGCTGTATGAGCGCGCGCTGTATACAGCGTCATGCAAAGCCGCCATGAAAGCGGGACGCGAGGACGGCGGCAGCGCGTCGCTGGAATGGCTGTGCAGCCGCGCGCTGACCGACCCCGCGATCCGCGTGTGTCCGCACGGGCGTCCCGTCGCGGTCGAGATCGGCAAATCGGGGCTGGAGAAGTTATTTAACCGTACATAATGCTGAAAAGCGACTGTTTCTCTCGCATCACCGCACACTTCAACAATACAACGATAAAGGAATCACAATGTCATTTACCCTCATAAAGCAAGAAAAACACGCGCGGCGCGGACGCTTTGAAACACCTCACGGCACCGTTGAAACACCGCTGTTCATGAACGTGGGCACCTCGGCGGCGATAAAGGGCGGCGTTTCCACTGAAGATCTCCGCGAAATAGGCTGTCTGGTCGAGCTGTCCAACACCTACCAT
>DHAH01000069.1:10618-11568 GCA_002397345.1 Clostridiales bacterium UBA4959 | reverse complement strand
TGTCCAACACCTACCATCTCCACATCCGACCGGGCGACAAGCTGATCCGCGAGCTGGGCGGTCTGCATAAATTCTTCAACTGGTATGGTCCGGTGCTGACCGACAGCGGCGGTTTTCAAGTGTTTTCACTTGCCAAGCTGCGTAAAATCACGGAGGAGGGCGTACATTTCAACTCGCATATGGACGGTAAGGCGATTTTCATGGGCCCTGAGGAATCCATGCAAATCCAGTCTAATCTCGGCTCGACAATCGCCATGGCGTTTGATGAATGCGTGGCGAACCCCGCCAGCTATAAAGAAGAAGATCGCACCCATTATAAATACGCCAAAGAAGCCGCCGACCGCACCTATCGCTGGCTGCTGCGCTGCCGTGATGAAATGGCGCGGTTGAACGCCCTGCCCGACACGATCAACCCGCGCCAGATGCTGTTCGGCATTAATCAGGGCTGCGTTTACCACGATCTGCGTACCGAGCACATGCTCGCTATACGCGAACTTGACCTCGACGGCTACGCCATCGGCGGATTGGCGGTCGGTGAACCGGCGGAAGTCATGTACGACATCATTGACACTATCGAGCCGCTGATGCCGGCGGATAAACCGCGCTATCTCATGGGCGTCGGCACGCCAGTCAATATCCTCGAGGGCGTAAGACGAGGGGTCGATCTGTTCGACTGCGTTATGCCCAGCCGAAACGCGCGTCACGGCACAATTTTCACGTGGCAGGGCAGGCTGCAGGTCATGAACGAAAAGTACATGTACGACCAGCGCCCCCTCGGTGAGAATTGCGGCTGCCCCACCTGTCGCCTGTACAGCCGGGCATATATCCGCCACTTGTTCAAGGCGCGGGAAATGCTCGCCCAGCGGTTGTGTGTGCTGCACAACCTGTATTTCTACAACGAGTTGATGAGTAAAATCCGACAGGCGCTCGATGAGGGCGGTTTCGAGAAG
>DHAH01000069.1:4765-10457 GCA_002397345.1 Clostridiales bacterium UBA4959 | reverse complement strand
ATATTGGGGGAACGCGCGGAATGAACAACAATACAGGGTCGGATTCCATATCCGCCCGCCAACTGGCGCAGAAAAAGCGCTATACGATCGGCGACCTGACCGACATCATGGCACTGCTGCGCTCTGAGGGCGGCTGTCCATGGGACAGAGAACAGACTCACAAAAGTATACGAAGCAACTTCATCGAAGAGGTTTACGAAGCGGTAGAGGCTATCGACACCGACAACGCGCCACTCCTTCGCGAGGAGCTGGGCGATGTGCTGCTGCAGGTCATATTTCACTCGCGCATTTCCGAAGAATCGGGCGACTTCAACTTCGGAGACATTGCGGACGAGTTGTGCCGCAAGCTGGTGGTGCGCCACCCGCATGTGTTCGGCGTATCGCCCGAAAACGAAAAGGCGGTCGGAATGGTCAAAGACGGTGTCGCCGTCGCCGAAACGCCGGGCGCGGTGCTGGAAAACTGGGATGCCATCAAAAAATCGATGAAAGCGCAAAAGACCTTGGGCGAGGAGCTTGCGGGCGTGTCTCGCGCGCTGCCTTCTTTGATGCGCGCGGCGAAACTCGCCGGCAAGGCGATGAAGGCGGGAGCATATGCGCCTGACAGCAATCGTTGCGATAATAACGCGGAGATTACCGAAGAAGAGCTTGGCACGAAGCTCTTTGAGTTGGCGTCGCTGGCGAAAAAACAAGGTATCGATCCGGAATTGGCGCTGTATAATGCCTGCGAGCGTTTTATCGATGAAATAAAATCTGTTAAAAGTGCAAATAATATTGAAAATGCGCGATAATTTTATAAAAGCTCTTGATAAAATAGCCAAAAGATGATACACTATACTACAAACAACATAATTTGAAAGGAATCAAATAAAATGACCAAATCCGATCTCATCTCAGAAGTCGCGGCCAAAGTCGGCATGACAAAAAAAGACGCCGACGCGGCGGTTAACGCTGTTATAGACACTATCACCGACGCGTTGACCTCGGGCGACAAGGTCCAGCTTGTGGGTTTTGGAACTTTCGAAGTCAAGACGCGCAGCGAGCACACAGGACGTAATCCCTTCACAGGTGAAGCCATGACCATCGCCGAGTCCAAGCATGTCTCTTTCAGCGTCGGTAAAGCGCTTAAAGAAAGCGTTAAATAAAAAATTATTCGGACGTGATATAATTCCGTCCCTGCGAATTCACGAAAATATTAATTTTATGACGCGGGGGAAACGCTGCGTTTTCCCCCTGCGTTCCGGTTATAAATATGCGTATCGACAAATTTCTTAAAGTTTCCCGACTGATCAAGCGCCGCACAGTCGCAAACGAAGCGTGTGACAAAGAACATGTTTCGGTTAATGGCCGCGCCGTGAAGGCCTCTTATGAAGTTAAAGAGGGCGATGTGCTTGAGATCTCATTTGGCGCCCGAAAACTGCGCGCCCGTGTGCTTGACATCCGAGAGCACACAGGCAAAGCCGAAGCCGCGGGCATGTACGAGATATTAGAATAAAGCTCAAGCGTCAAACGCTGTGAGCGGCGTTAGACGCCGCGGCGCGTTGTCACGTTTTTAAATGCATATTGAATGGCGTGTCCGAATATATTTGTACCAAATAATATTGTTAAGTAAATAACTTTTTATTAAATGGGGAATGGTACGAATAAATGAATGGACCGACATCAACGCCAAATAACATCATCTTAAACAACCGCAACCGGGCGTCGCTGGACGGCGTCACCGGAGTCATCAGCTTTGATGAACACACCGTCGCTTTGAAAACCACGCTGGGTGAGCTTAGCATCGACGGCGAGGGTCTTAATATCGTCAAGCTCGAGCTTGACGAAGGTAAGATGATCATCGAAGGCAACATAAGCGGGCTGTTTTATACCGACATCGCCTCGAAACCGGTAAAACGCCGTTCGCTGTTCGGCAACTCCTAATTTATTAATAAAATAAATGGGCATTGTCACATTTATCGAACAATCCGAACTTGCGTGGTTATTGCTCTGGGCGCTGGCGCTCGGAAGCGCACTCGGTGTTTTTTATGATGTTTTCCGAATTATCAGGCGAGCGACGCGGGGTGTTAACAAAAGTCCCGTCGGCCTCGCGCTGATCTTTTTGCAGGATGTTATTTTCTTTATCGCCGCCGCAGCGGCATCGGCGATTTTTTTCTATAAATTAAACTCCGGACGCGTCAGATTGTCGGGTGTGCTTTTTATCGTCCTCGGATTTTCGGCTTATTATTTCACGCTGGGTAGGCTTGTTATGCTTGTCGCCGACGCTATCATAAATTTTATCAAGTCCACGCTGATAATGGCATGGAAATTTATCTGTTTTATCTTTTCACCGGTTGTCAGGTTGTTTAAATTTATATCATCACGGTTATATGCTGCCGCGAAAAAGTTTTATTTACGCGTTTACACGCGTAAGACGCTCGGTTTATACCGAAAATTATTAAATAAATGAAACAAAGAAAATATTCGAATATATTTGTTAAATCGGCGGTTTTTGCCTTTATAGGCTTTTGCGCCGTAACTATCATAAAATTGCAGTTCGATTATAACAAGCTTAAGGTGCAGCGGGACGAGCTGTGCAACTCCATCGAGGAGCAGGAAGAATATAACGAAGAGCTTAGCGATCGGCTTGCCAGCCCTTATGACCGGGACTACATAATCCGTATCGCGCGTGAAAAGCTTGGCTATTGCCTTCCGGAGGAAATAATTTTTTATAATGACAAATAACTTTAATGATATAATGATCATCGGCGGCGGGCCCGCGGGTTTAACCGCCGCTTTATATGTGCGCCGCGCCGGTTACGGCGTCACGCTGTTCGAGGGTGAAATCCCCGGCGGTAAACTCAACCTCACGACAGATATCGACAACTACCCCGGCGCACCCAAAACCGAGGGTGCGCCGCTTGCGCTTGCAATGCATACGCAAGCGGAAGAATCAGGGGCGGAGATCGTCTACGAGAAGATAGAGAGCGTAACCCTCTCCGACGCGGACGGGCATAAAACAATTACAACCGAAAACGGCGAATATATGTGCCGCGCG
The DNA here is from genome assembly GCA_002397345.1 of Clostridiales bacterium UBA4959. Taxonomy (GTDB): domain Bacteria; phylum Bacillota; class Clostridia; order Oscillospirales; family CAG-272; genus DTU078. The sequence goes on along the minus strand of DHAH01000069.1, from coordinate 7,423 downwards.
CTTATTATCGCCAGCGGCAGCGAAAACCGTAAGCTTGGCATACCCGGCGAGGACAAGCTCAGCGGGCGGGGCGTTTCATACTGCGCGACCTGCGGCGGCGGATTTTTTCTCGATAAAACCGTCGCGGTCTGCGGGGGCGGCGATACCGCGCTGGAGGACGCGCAATATTTGGCGCGGATGTGCGAAAAAGTTTATATTATCCACCGACGCGATAAATTCCGCGGCTCGGCAGCCAATGTTGAGCGTACAAAACGTCTGCGCAACGTCGAATTTGTGCTCGAATCAACGCCGGTTGAAATTACAGGCGGCGTCAATATTATTGACGCTGATGTTGTAGAGGGTATCAGAGTTAAAAACAACAAAACCGGCGATATAACGCTGCTCGCCGTGTCCGGCGTGTTCATCGCGATAGGATATACGCCTGTTACGACGTTCCTGCCCGTCGGAACGCTCGAGCTGGCACACGACGGCAGTATTATAACCGACACCGAAATGCGCACCTCTGTGCCCGGCGTTTTCGCTGCCGGCGACGTGCGTAACACCCCCCTGCGGCAAATTGTCACCGCCACCTCCGACGGCGCAGTCGCGGCTGCATCGGCGGTAAAATATTTAGATGAAAATATATAGACCCGCACCTATGAAAGGACAGATTAATGAAGCCGACAATCATAAAAAACATTAAAATCCACACTATGTCCGATAAATTCGGCACAATAGAGCGTGGTTACATCGCGTTTGACGATGGCAGGATCACCGGCATCGCTTCAGGTGAACCAGAATTGATCGCCGGCGCCGAAATAATCGACGCTGAAGCAACATACGGCGCAAACGCCGCCATCTATCCCGGCTTTATCGACGGACACACCCACCTCGGGCTGGCGGAGGATTCGCTTACATTTGAGGGCGACGACATTAACGAAGCCACAGATCCCTGCACCGCGCAGCTCCGGGGCATCGACGCCATAAACCCCCGCGACCGCTGCTTCGAGGAAGCGCGTCAGGGAGGCGTGACTTGCGTCGCCGCCGGTCCGGGCAGCGCAAACCCCATCGGCGGTCAGATCGCGGTGATAAAAACCGCCGGCAGACGTGTGGATGATATGATCGTCGCCGCGCCCGCCGCGATGAAGTTCGCGCTGGGCGAAAATCCGAAGAACGTGTACCACAGCAAAAATCAAGCGCCCGAAACGCGTATGGCGACCGCGTCGGTGATACGCGAAAACCTGACTAAAGCTAAAAAATACGGCGAAATGTGGAATAAATATTACGCTGCGATCGAAAAATATAAAACCGCGCTTGCAAAAGCAAAGAAAACCGATGATGATGAGCCTGACGAGCCGGATGAACCCGAATACGACGCAAAATGCGCCGCGCTGCTGCCCGTAGTGCAGGGGATTTTACCCGCGCATTTCCACGCGCACCGCGCCGACGATATTTTCACCGCCGTCCGCATCTCGCGCGAATTTGGGCTTAAATATTCGATCGTCCATTGCACCGACGGCATGTCGATCGCAGATGAGCTTGCCGCGGACGGCGTGACCGCCTTCGCCGGGCCGAATCTGTGCGATCGTTCCAAACCCGAGCTGCGTTCACAGTCGTTCGAAAATCCCGGTGTGCTCGACCGCGCGGGCGTGAAGCTTGGTATTACCACCGACCACCCGGTTATACCCCTGCAATATCTGCCCCTCTGCGCCGCGCTCGCCGTGCGTGCGGGCATGGACAGGCTGTCAGCGCTCCGCGCCATCACAATTAATCCGGCGGAGATACTCGGTATAGCTGACCGCGTAGGCTCGCTCGAGCCTGGCAAAGACGCCGACCTCGCCATCTGGGACGGCGATCCTTTTGAAGTAATGAGCCGACCCGCCTCCGTGTGGATCGACGGTGTAAAAACGCAGGGTTAAAAAGAAGTTACATTGCGCACATCAATAAAATTCCGCTTTTTATGTAAATAGAAGTAAAAATAAAAACAATGAGAGAAATTATTTATTCCGAGATTACCTCGCTTGTCGAGCTTCTGTTCATACAAGCCAATAATACCCTGCCCGACGATCTGGCGCACCTTATCGCCGAGGCTTCGCACACCGAAACCGACCCGCTCGGCAAAGATATAATGTGCCGGCTGTGCGATAACCTTAACGCCGCGAAGCGGCTTGATGTGCCCATCTGTCAGGACACAGGACTGGCGGTCGTATTCGCGGAGCTGGGTCAGGACGCGCATATCACGGGCGGACTGCTTGACGACGCCATCAACGAGGGTGTGCGGAGGGCATACATAAACGGTTATCTGCGCTGTTCGGTCGTGAGCGATCCCCTGTTCGGACGTAAAAATACCGGCGACAATACGCCCGCCGTGATTTATACCCGACTGGTCGCGGGCGATCGGCTGCGTATTGTCGCGTCGCCGAAAGGTTTCGGCAGCGAAAACAAGAGCGCGATAAAAATGTTCACCCCCGCCGCGACAAAAGCGGATATTGTTGATTTCGTCGTCGATACCGTGGTACGCGCCGGCGGCGACCCCTGCCCGCCGATAGTGGTGGGCGTAGGGATCGGCGGCAGCTTTGACTCGTCAGCCGTCGACGCCAAATACGCGCTGACGCTGCCCGTAACGCGGCGTAATCCCGACGAGCGTTATGCGGCGCTGGAGGACGAGCTGTTGGGACG
>DHAH01000069.1:0-4610 GCA_002397345.1 Clostridiales bacterium UBA4959 | reverse complement strand
ACGCATTAACGCCACCGACATCGGACCGCAGGGTCTGGGCGGCAGCACAACGGCACTGGCGGTCAACATTGTGCAGTGTCCGACGCATATCGCCGGGCTACCCGTCGATATGCGTCGGACCTGCCATGTCACACGTCACGCCGAAGGGATAATTTAATTTATGGGGGAATCGGAATGTATGGACGCAATATAAAACGCAGCCCTGTCACTGCGATTATAATAACGGTGCTCGCAATTTTATTCGCCGCCGCGCTGACCGTTGCAGTTGTGTTTGTATTAAAATATAAATCCGGCAGCGACGCAATGCAGGCGTTCGCCATGCAAGCGGGCATACAATCGGATGAAGCGTCGGCAGAGCTTGCTGGGCTGAAGTCGGAGCTGGAAGCTTCAAAATCCAATCTCGCGAAGCTGCAAATAGAAAAAGACGAACTTCTCCGTTCGTTCGGCACCACCGATGAACGATATAACCAGCTTAACGCACAGCTCGCCGCGCTGCAAACACAGCTCACGCAAAAACAGGCGGAGATCGAAAAGCTGCATGCCGACATCATAAAGCTCGGCGGCGTATACAAGGTCGATATCAACGAGCAGTTCAAAATTATTGAGCAGCTTGAGAAGCTGCTGCAATCCGGCGCGCCCATGAGGGTCGTAAAGTCTGTCGAAAAAGACGCCGCGGGTGTTGAAACAGAGGTTTTTACCAAGGTTTATCCAAATATATCGCTGTACTATCACGATCTTGAACGCGGGTTTACATATTCCTACAACGATACGCAGGTATTTTACACCGCCAGCTGCCTGAAAGCACCTTTTGCGCTGTCGATCCTGCAAGCCGCGACCGACGAGCTGCAAGCATCCGCAAAAACGCCGGATACAGTGCTGAAATACGATTTTGACCAGACTTATACATATATAAAATCCGACGCGCAGAGCGGCTCGGGCGTGATTATCAACGAACCGGAGGGCACTGTCTATACCTATCATAAACTTATCGAGCTGATGCTTACCAAAAGCGATAATATCGCGTATGACCAGCTTAAAAAGAAATACGGTACAGAAGGTTTCCGCGCGCTCGCAAATAAGCTGGGCACAACGGCAATGAAAAAGGATCTGTCAAAGATGACCGCCTCCGACGGCGGCAAGGCGATAGCTGCGATCTACGAATTTTTACAGAGCGACTCGCCCTATTCGAAGTTTATGTACGACGCGATGACAACCAGCAACCACCGCGTGATGATCCCCGCCGCGGTGCCGGGTAAAACCGTGGCACATAAATACGGCTGGGACATCGGCGCGTACCACGATATGGGTATTGTGTACGACAAAAACCCGTATGTAGTCGTGATCCTCACCGACCTCGACGGGGGCGGCACAGAGGTTGACAACTACATACGCAGCGTCTTGAAGCTGGTCGATAAACTGCACATGAATTTTTATAAATAACGGGAGACGCGGAGATATGTGCGGGAATCCCGCACCCCGCAATCATATCATTAAATCACATTATTTCGCCGTCCATCCGGGTAGCTTGCCCGGATGGACGGCGCGTTTTTTAATTTTATTTTTCTCTCACATACAACTGCCCGGGATTTATCCAATAACGTGCCTCACCATTTTCGTGCTCGTTTATCGTAATGTTCGACAACACAAGCAGCGCTTTTATGCCGGCGGTGTCAATCGAAATCGACATTTCTTCTGCCGGTACCTCGACTGTGCCGCTTCCGGACGGATATTTTCCCGAAAGTCCGGCGATATAATCATTAAGCGAATATTCCGTTAGAATATTACCGCCGTTCTCGATTTTCAGTATTGGAATTCCGTTTTCCGCTGTATACCAGTAAATGCCGTAGGTGCCGTTATCCCCTTTTATTACGGCGCCGGTTTCGTTTTTATTCATCTCTATTACATTAACCGACCAGCGATATTCCGAGATATCGATCGCCGTACTTTTTGCCGTCAGGTAAACTTCCCTGTATTTCCCCGGGTTTTCAACGGGACTACCGTTGTTGTCGAACCTCAGCTTTTCAAATCCGAATTTAGATTTGAACACATCGTTTCCGGCATATGATTTATCTAGCCACGGCGGCAATTCTCCCTTGCTTCCGTAAGCCAGAAAATCCACCGCGTCAGAGATTTCGGCGCGCGATTTTTCATCGAGCTGCTCCGTCGCGGGAATCAACGCGCCATTTTGCATCATGCCCTTCTCTTTAAGCAGCGACTCAAGCCGGGCGATCTGCGCCGAATGCGGCAGATCGACGTACCCTATGCCGGGCAGTACCGCGAAAGCGGCTAATACGCACGATATGACCGCGATTGTGCGGTGCGCCGATGCGATATGCTTTCTGTTTATAATAAGCAGCACGCAGCCCGCCGCGGCGAGCACCCAAATGAGTATGAAGGCGTATTCCTCCGTTTTCAGTCCGTAACCAACCAGCCGTGTCACGACCGCCCATGCCTCGAATGCAAGAATTATCATCGCAGCGACAGGATAAACAGCACGGTAGAGCTTCGCCGCGCCGTTTTCGCTCTTCGCGGTCATGGCGTGCAGCCACAGTCCCCCGATCGTATACGCCGCGGAGCTGGAATAAAGCTGAATAAACGAAAATTTCGCGGCGCCGGTCACCGCCATGACCGCCCAGACGAGCAGCACGACAGTCAGCGCGAGCATAATCGGTATTAATATAAAAGAAAATAAAGCTTCGATAAATCGCGGCTGATGCTGCGCCTTTTCCCTGCGCTCGGTATCGGCGCCTTTCCTAAAGTCCGGGAAATATCCGACGAATAACAAAAACGCGAGCAACAGCGACAGGGTGATGATGTATTGATACACCTTATAGCTCATATCGCTGTAAATCAATCCCTGCACGGCTTTTGCAACGCCAGAAGCACCGGCGAGCGCCACAAGCCCATACAGCAGCGCCGTAAAAAACGACTTGTGCGTCATGAACAGCGCGCGCGTAAAATCGGTTTTACCGGAGTCTGCAGGTTCCATGGAGTTCTTGCCGGCATAGATTATAAATACCACAAGACTGATGAACATCGCCGCGATAACACGTATGCCCGCGGTATCGTTGATATGCGGGTTGTTTTGCGACGATCCGAGCCACGAACCTCCGGTCCATAATCCGTTGGCATTCCATATTTCACCGGTCGTTGTTGTGCCGGTAAAATACATCGCGGTGAAGGTCCCCGCCACGACAATAAGTCCCAGCAGATTGGCGGCAATAAGCGACCCGCGCGTGCCGGATTTAATCTGCGCCGCTGTTATCGCCGCCATGCCGAAGAGCGCACCGAGCGCCAGCGACCACTGCGCGCAGTTTAAAATAAAATCCCACGGCGCGTCGTGCAGCCATTCGAACTGTATACGCAGCAGTGCGATTACAGCAAACGCTATAGCGCAAACGAAGGTCACGGGAAACGCCCGCGCCGACCGCGTCGCGCCGCCCAGCACCCCTTTAACCGATTTTGAGAACGAACCCATGTATTTCTCCTTTAACAAGTGCCTTTTTCTATATTTTCACCGATATTATAGCAGATATACGCCATTATGTAAAGCGTATAACACAAGCGATTAATTGAACGCGGGTAAAAAATCTGCCGGCGAGCATTGTTTACACATTGTTAACATTATTATTTTGTTATAACAGGTTGACATTTTGTTAACGCAAGTATATAATGTATATACTGTGCGGCGCATAGCGGTGCCGCGCAACTATTTTTGAGGTATAATATGTACAACGACAAGACTCTGGTCTGCCGCGATTGCGGTAACGAATTCACCTTCACTGCCAGCGAGCAGGAATTTTTCGCCGAAAAGGGCTTCACAAACGAACCGCAGCGCTGCAAGGCGTGCCGCGATGCTAAAAAAGGCAGCCGCTCCGGCGGAAGCGGAAACCGTCAGATGTTCGAAGCGGTTTGCTCCGCTTGCGGCAAGGTTTGCAAGGTTCCCTTCGAACCGCACAACGACCGCCCTGTTTACTGCAGCGACTGCTTCAGAAAATAAACGGTAAGACCGATTCCGGGAGTTACGTGAAATCACGTAACTCCCGGAATTTGTTGTCTTTCTGAAACTCTTTATTTCTACGGATCTTTTTTAATTTCCGCGGAAATATTTTTTATCTGTTTATTGTGATATTTTGAAGGAATCGCACCCTCGCAGTTGCACAAATATAGATAATCTTTGACCGTTTTTAAGATTTTTCTTGACATTAAAGCGTGTTTATAGTATAATAACTCGAATTGCGCAAAACTAAAAGTGAAAGGAATACTATGAAAAACGAAGTAATCGGTTATCTGCCCGACGAAAAGCCTGCCATCGGTAAACTGCTGCTTTACGCGATCCAGCAGGTCATCGTTATGTTCCCCGCGACAGTCGCCGTGGCGCTCATCACAGGGTTCCAGGTTTCGACAACGATTTTCGCCAGCGGACTTGCCACCATCTGTTTCATACTTATCACCGGACGAAAGATCCCGCTCTACTACGGCTCCAGCTTCGCGTATCTCACCGCGATCGCGAGCCTTGTCACAAGCGACGCCATAATAGGTAAGCTGTCACCCGACGCGCTGGCTCAGCTTGAGGCGTGGAAAAACGGCGCTTCGGTCACGCTGCCCAC
>DHAH01000049.1:41853-42200 GCA_002397345.1 Clostridiales bacterium UBA4959 | reverse complement strand
TGGATCCCCCAACCCGCCGAACCCTCGACTTGAATCTCGCCGTCAGCGATAAGCACCGGCCCGAACTGGATTCCGCCGCGCACATCATAATCATCCCAGTTTTTCACATTACCCACAACAAGTTTATTATTTTTGGTGAGCAAAATGCTGCCCGACCAATTTACATAATAGCCCCAGTATGAATTATCCGAATATGTCAGCCCGACCACCTTGCCGCCGTTACCTTCGCCCTCGGGATCCGGGAACCCGCTGGCGTTTATGCCCGCGATTGCGCCGTATTGTTCCAGCATCGGCAAGATACGCAGCCCTTCGACGTTCTTTTTCGGCGTCGACGCCAAATAAACGCG
>DHAH01000049.1:30253-41716 GCA_002397345.1 Clostridiales bacterium UBA4959 | reverse complement strand
TATTTGGCGTCGACGCCAAATAAACGCGCGCCGGATTGTCGATCAGCATTATTCTGCCCTTGTAGTTTTCGCCTGTAATTTCAGAGATTATAATTCCCTGTTCTTTATCGTTGACCAGCAGTTTATAACCCGCGTGGTCAGGCTTACCGACCGTTAAACTTTCCTGATCGAGTATGTCGTCTGTGTTCTCTTTACCCGATCCGCCGTGATTTTTATCGCCTGACGGATCGTTCTCGGAAGATTTATCGTTTTTATTTTTCGCTCCGCCAATAATTTCAGAGTTTTTCGATTGCCTTGCCATTACATCGTCGATGATGTGACGCGGGATAAAAGCTGTGGCGAGCCATTGGTGCTTCATGGTTGTCATCGCGGTTTCGATCCAAATATCGCGCCAATAAGTCAGCCCCGGAATGCCCGAAAAAACCAGCAGATAATACGCAAGCAGCGCCAATATTAAAAGCGCTCCGAGCGCAACTGCCAGCCATTTAAAAAAATTATGCGATTTTTTATCAGTTGATAACGCTGTGTTTTCCATAATAAACGACATGCACTGAAGCACACAAATAGTCCATGAAAATACCGCATGGCGTTCGCGCTTCCGATTTGCCTTCTTTTGAATTTTTTACGATCCGGATAATAACGATATACATCGTCCGACGAAAGTCCAAACAGCGCGTCTTCGTTAACTTTGTGAAACGCGTTCGATAAAAACGGGGATTGCGTTTCCGCAATCCCCAAGATAATGCGTTAACGCATTACTTTAAACACTAACGAGCGGTTTATTTTTCGTCACCGCGGTTGTTTTTATCGTTCTTTTCTTCCTTGCGGCTGAGCCTTGCGTAAGCGTCCATGCCCGATTCGCCGTCTTTATGCAGTTCGGCTTCGCGTTTGGCGCGGTCATCCTCGTGACGGCGGCGCTCTTCCTCATCGCGTTTGGCTTGTGCCTGATTTTCTTCGTCGCTGCGGCGGCGCTTGTCGGCTATCATCGCTTCCAGTTCCTCGATAGTCGGGTCACCATCCATCACGGCGTTAAACTGACCTTCTTCCATGACCTCGTTTTTAAACAAATACGCGGCGATGAAATGCAGTTTATCTTTATTTTCTTCGAGGATTTTCAGCGCGGCAGCATAGGCATTGTCCACTATACGTTTTATCTCATCGTCAATCTTAGACGCCGTTTCTTCCGAATAGTTCCGTGTCGCTGAAAAATCTCTGCCGAGGAAAACTTCGCCCTCGGTATGCTCCGAACCGTAGACAATCGGACCGAGATTATCCGACATGCCGAAACGCGTCACCATGTTGCGCGCCAATTGCGTCACGCGCTGTATGTCGTTGGACGCACCCGTTGAAATGTCGCCCAAAATGAGCTTTTCCGCCACGCGCCCGCCGAGCAGCGTGACAATCTCATTCTCCATTTCGCGTTTTGACTTATAGCTTCGATCTTCTTTAGGAAGTGAGAGCGTATATCCGCCCGCGCGTCCGCTCGGAATAATCGAAATTTGATGAACGGGATTTTCGGGCGTCATAAAGCGCGTCACAATCGCGTGACCGGCTTCGTGATACGCCGTGAGCTTCTTCTCGCGGTCAGTGATTACTTTTGATCTCTTTTTCGGTCCGACAATCACCTTAATAGTCGCTTCTTCCAAATCTTCCATGCCGATCAGCGATCTGCCCCGCCGCGCCGCAAGCAGCGCCGCTTCGTTGAGCAGGTTGGCAAGATCCGCGCCGGTGAATCCGACGGTGGTTTTTGCCAGTGTTGCAAGGTTTACATCGGCTTCAAAAGGCTTACCCTGCGAGTGGACGCGTAAAATATCCTCACGCCCGCGTATATCGGGATAGTTGACCGTTATCTGTCTATCAAAACGGCCGGGACGCAGCAGCGCAGGGTCAAGAATATCGGGACGGTTCGTCGCCGCCATGACAATCACGCCTTCATTTGAGCCGAAGCCGTCCATTTCAACAAGGAGTTGGTTGAGTGTCTGTTCGCGCTCATCATGACCGCCGCCCAGACCGGCGCCGCGATGACGCCCGACGGCGTCGATTTCATCGATAAACACGATGCTCGCGGGGTTTTTCTTTGCGGTGTCAAACAAATCGCGCACACGCGACGCGCCGACGCCGACATACATTTCGACAAAGTCGGAACCGGAAATCGAGTAAAACGGCACGCCCGCTTCGCCGGCGACAGCCTTTGCCAGCAGGGTTTTACCTGTGCCGGGAGGGCCGACGAGCAGCACGCCGTGCGGTATCTTCGCTCCGAGCTTGGTAAATTTCGTGGGATCGCGCAAGAAGTCAACGACCTCGCGCAGCTCTTCTTTTTCTTCGTCAGCTCCGGCGACATCTTTAAAATATACCTTTTTCTTTTCATCCGAACCCAGCCGGGCGCGTGCCTTGCCGAAAGAATTCAGCTTCCCGCCCTTGCCCGTGGCTTGATTCATCACATAAATCCACAGTACCACCATCAGCGTGATGATGACGACATATGGAAGCATACTGACCCACCACGGTATCTCCACAGGCGGCGGGTAGTTATACGACTCTATCTTGCCCGACTTATGCTGCTCCGCGATCGTGTCGCCCAAATCATGGATGAACAGATTGAAATCCCGCAGCTTATAGCTATAAGTTCGGTTATCCTGTGTGAGGATCGTGATGATGTTATTTTCGTCGACCTCAAACTGCTTGACCTGTTCCTTTTGGAACATATCTACGATGTTGCTGTACAGCAGGTTGTCGCTCTGCATATTGCTAAACAGAGTCGCCGTCGCGATCAGGATAACCGCGATCAGCGCGACGTAGAATATGATTATTTTATAGTTATTCTTCATCTTCTCCGTTTTTCTTTCACGTCGAATATATTTCCGGTTTGAGAACGCCTATATAAGGAAGTGTGCGGTAGCGCTCGGCGTAGTCGAGCCCGTAGCCTACGACAAATTCATCCGGGATTATTATACCCACATGGTCGGCACTGTACTCCACTTCACGCCGGCTGGGTTTATCGAGCAGTGTGCAGGTACGAACGCTGTGCGCGCCTTTCAGCAGCAGATATTCCGACAAATACGAAAGCGTGCGCCCGCTGTCTATAATATCTTCAATTATTAATATATCGGTTTCGGGCATGTCGCCGCGGAACAGATCGAGCATGATATTCACGCTGCCGCTTGTTTTCGCACCTTTGCCGTATGAAGAAACCTTCATAAAATCTATTTCGACCGGCACGGTTATGTGCTTCATCAGATCGCCCATAAACACAACCGAGCCTTTTAATATACCAAGCAGCAGCAGCTTTTTGCCGCTTTTTGTCGATTCGCCGTAATACGCGTCGATTTCGGCGGCGATACGTTTTACCGTCGCCTCAAGTTCGGCTTCGTCGATAAGCACCCGCTCTACGGCGCTAACAACAACGGTGTCGTTGTTAACGCTGCTTATAATTTCGGACATTTATAATCCCCTGTTGTAAAAAAGTTCTCCGACTATTCTATCAGAATGAAACAATGCGTGTATAAATAATTTGTAAATTAATTTAATCCGTTTTATTTATTTTGCGTTGCAGAACATTGTATCGCACCGCGCGGATCAAGCCCGAACGACAGCGCGTCGCCTTCGCATTTAAATTGGGTTAGCCGGGGCAGACTGTAATAGAAAATCTTTTTACCTGAACGCAGCAGCTCCGCAATTTTCTCCAGATGAGTATATTCCAATGTTCCCCCGCCCGTATAATTACCGAATTCCCGCTGTAATACGCGGAACAGCACCGCGTCGCTCTGCATCGCGAGCATTGTTCTTCCCCCGACAAGCGAAATGTGCGCCGCAGCCGCATTCATTTCATCATCGTCGGCGCGCAGGCTTTTGCACATGCGCAGCGCGTTGCGGCGCACAGCCGAATTTACGCGTTCCAAGCGCGGAATAATCTCCGCTCGGATAAAATTGCGGGTGTATGCAGTGTCGGCATTAGTCGAATCAGTCACATATTCCAGTTCCGTTTCCCGGCAATATGCGATCAATTCGGTTTTTTCGCAGTACAGCAGCGGACGTATGATTACGGGGTCGGACTCATGCCCATATTGAATTGATGTGTTGGTGTTATCCGGTTGTGTAATTTTAACGTGTTCAGTCATCCTGCGTACCGGAGGGATGCCCGCCAGCCCCGCCGCCGATGTGCCGCGCGCGAGGTTAAATATCACCGTTTCGAGGTTATCGTCGGCGTTGTGCGCGGTAGCGATACAGTCAAATCCGTGTTTTTTCGCAATATGGTATAGTTCGGAATAACGTATCTCGCGCGCCGCTTCCTCTAAACCCTGACCGCTCACCGCGGCAAGCGCGGGAACGTTGACTTCGCGGTAATAAAATTCCACCCCGCGCACACGGCAAAAATTTTCACAAAAAGCCGCGTCGCGCTCGGCTTCGTCGCCGCGGATTTTATGGTTGACATGCAGCGCCGCAAGCCGAAGATTATTTTTCAGGCAATATTCCGTCAGCCAGCCGAGCATTGCGACCGAATCGGCACCGCCCGAAAAAGCAGCCAAAACAGCGCTTTGCCCGACGAACATATTATAATCGTTTACACAGCGAATAATTTTTAAATTTACACTGTTTTTAAATAATTCACCCATGATTGCGGAGATTCAGAGAAATTTTATTCCCAATATATCTCCCGTATCCTATCACTTATTATATGTACCGTCCTCATTAAAATCGGAGAGCGATGAGAAACGCGTGTATTTGCCGAACCAGCCCACCTCGACGCGCTGGGTTGAGCCGTGCCGGTTTTTTGCCACGATGATTTCGGCGGTGTTGTGCTGGTCTTCTTTATCATTGTAATATTCGTCGCGGTAGAGGAACATGACAATATCGGCGTCCTGCTCGATCGCGCCCGAATCGCGCAGGTCAGACAGCATGGGGCGTTTATCGGTACGGCTTTCGGGTCCGCGCGACAACTGCGCGCAGGTGATGAGCGGCACTTTCAGCTCTTTTGCCAGCAGCTTCAGTCCACGGCTGATTTCAGCGACCTCCTGCACGCGGTTGTCGTTGCGGCGATCGCTCTGCATAAGCTGAAGATAGTCGATGACAACCAGTCCCAGATCCTTTACGCGCCGCAGCTTCGCTTTCATACCGGTCACGGTGATGCCGGAGGTGTCGTCAATAAGTATGTTGCACTCGCTGAGCATCGATGTTGCGCGCGCCAGCTTTGCCCAGTCGTCGTTATCTAAATCGCCGGTACGTAATTTATAACTGTCGACAAGCGCTTCGCTTGACATCATGCGGCTCACGAGCTGCTGCGCCGACATCTCGAGCGAGAACACGCAGACGGCTTTTTTCGAGCGCATGGCGACTTTCGTGGCTACGTTCATCGCGAAGCTCGTCTTACCCATACCGGGTCGCGCGCCGACGAGCACAAGATCGCCCGGGCCCATACCGACCAGCACATCGTCAAGATCTTTAAAACCTGTGGGCATACCGATTGCCGCTTCTTTGTCGTCGCGAAGCAGTTTAAGATGCTCATATTGCTGTAAAATTGCTTCTTTTATGTGGATGAAGCCCCGCCGCTCCTTGCTTTCGGCAATGGCGAAAATTTTTTGCTCCGCCGATTCGAGCAGCGTTTCCACTTCATCGCCCTCGGCATACGCGTCCTCGGAGATTTCGTCGCACACCTCAATTAGACGGCGTAGTAGGCTTTTATTCTGTACAATGCGCGCGTAATCGCGGATATTCGCCGCGCTGGGTACGATCTGCGCGATCATTTTTATATAACGGCGGCTATCCTCATCGTTGTAGACGCCCTGCTTGACAAGTGAATCGATGAGCGTGACGACATCTATCGTGCGGCTGTGCAGATACAGTTCCTGCATTGCGAGATAGATCTGGCGGTGCTCCTCAAGATAAAAATCATCGGCGCGGATGAGGTCGACGATCTCATTGAAGCGCTCAGGATCGATTAATATCGAACCGAGCACCGACTGCTCGGCTTCAAGCGAATGCGGAACCCTGCGGCTGCCGGAAAATTCTGATGCTGTGTTCATGTTATAACCTTTATGGGCGTAGAAACGGGGGTTCCACCCCGCAAATATAGATAATTATTATAATTATATCAATAGTGATGTCTTGTGGTTGCTGTTGCCATCGGCGGCTCGGTTCAACCGTTAATTATCAATTGTCAATTGTCAATTATTAATTGCACACTACCACGTTTATTTTTCCGCTGATTTCGGGATACAGTTTGACTTCGACGGCGTAGGTGCCGTATGCCTTTATACCCGCGTCAAGCTGGAGCTTGCGGCGGTCGATTTCGATGCCGTGCTGAGCCGCAAGCGCTTCTGCGATATCTTTTGAGGTAACCGCACCGTACAATCTGCCGTCGCCGCCCGCCGAGATATGTATCTTGACGGTCACAGCCGAAAGTTTTTCGGCAAGCTCGCGCGCCGCTTGCTTCTCCTGCGCTATGCGGCGCTGTTTGGCTTCTTCTTTGGCCTGTAATTCCGCCAGCAGCTTGGCGTCCAGCTCCGCCGCCAGCTTGCGGGGAAACAGGAAGTTGCGCGCGTAACCGTCGGAGACGTTGACGACGTCTCCCTTTTTGCCCTGATCGCGCACATCGGCGAGTAACATAACTTTCATAATTTATATCTGCCTTTCATTTTTTAATTTATTATAACAGCGTGCGCACTTACAGGTGCGCCCCATTGTCAATTGTTCAAATAATCGTCGATCGCCGCTTTCAGCCGTACCAGCACCTCGCTCATCGGCACGCCGGTGACTACTGTCGCCGCGGCGTCGTAATGTCCGCCGCCCTCGAGCCGCTCGAGGATGAGCTGTACATTGACGCTGCCCATCGAGCGCGCCGAAATATGGATGGTGTCACCGATGCGGCAGAGCACGAACGACGCGAGCACGCTGTCGATTGACAGCAGCTTGTCCGCCGCCTTTGCCGCCGAGATACGGTCGGTCGGCGTATTCGCCGGCGAATCGTCGGCGGAAATGGCGATCACCGAGCGGTAGATCACCACATCAGACTCGAACTTTGCCTCGCGCATGAAGGCGCCCAGCTCGGTTTTGAACAGCGTCTGCGCGTCCGCGGGGTTTGCGCCCTCTCCGCGCAGGTAAAGCATCGCGCTGAAGGTGCGCACGCCCGTGTTACGCGTGAATTGTTTGGTATCGAGCAGGATGCCGCCGTACATAATGTCGGCTTCCTCTTTATTGAGCATTCCGGGCGGCAGCGACTGCTCAAGTATTTCGGCGACAAGCTCGCATGCCGAGCTTGCCGACGGCTCGATATAGGTTATCACCGGCTGCGTGGCAAATTCTGCGGTTTTGCGGTGGTGGTCGATTATCACGATATTGGAGATGATGTCGGCAAGCTCCGGCGCCTCAAACTGCGCGCGGTTGTTGACGTCGAGGATAATAAGCAATACCCCGGACGTCACAACATCCTGTGCTTCCGGTCCCGACATGAACAGCGTGCTGTCTTTGTATTCGGGCAGCGTGCGAAGCCTACCCAGACAACGCAAGAAGTTGGGGTCGCGAGTATTTATGACGATGTTGACCTTCACGCCGCACATCATCACCAGCCGCGCCATGCCTATACACGCGCCGATGGCGTCGAAATCTGGGTTGCGGTGGCACATAATCAACACACGGCTGCTTTTGGACACTTGCGCCGCAAGCTCGTTTGCCACAACGCGCGCACGGACCTTGGTGCGCTTTTGCACGGTCTTGGTGCGTCCGCCATAGAAGTCCATACCCGTTTCGTTCTTCACCACGACCTGATCGCCGCCCCGCTGGAGCGCCATATCGAGGGCGGCATGCGCAGCGCGGTCTTTATCGGACAGCGTTCCGCTGAGCTGCGCGATGCCTATCGATACCGTCACGGGCAGGCTCGATTCGCCGACCCGTATCTCGCGGATTTTATCCAGTATATCGAACCTGCTCTCTATAAACTGCGCCATGAAGCGCGAGTCGAAAATGAATATATATCTGTCGCGCGCGTATTCTTTTAACACGCCCCCGACCGACTGCGCCCAGCTTTTAAGCACCGCCTCGACGTCGGACGACGCGCTGCGGTATTTATCAGAAACGAACTGCATCAGCTCGTCAAAGTTGTCGATCATGATATACGCAATCAGCGCTTCCGCGTCGGAGAGCTTTTTATATACGCGGTTCAGCTCGGTGCGGTCGCTCCAGACAGTGAGGTTATAATTTTTGCTGCCGGAGCTCATTTTATAACCCTTGACGCGGTAAAATCCGTCGAACGCGGCAATATCGACGCCCTCGGTACGCTCGTCCGCCATGACGACCGACACAGGCAGATCGGAAAACTGCTCGAACGTGCGTCCGTACAGTGATTCTTTCGCGGTGGTAAGCGCCGCGAAAGCCTTGTTATACCAAATAATTTTACCCGCCTCATCGCAGATTATGACGGGCAGCCACAGCTTCACGATGAGGTCGAGCGTTATATTGCCCAGCATGGGCGTGATCTCGCTGTCCGCAGTGAGCGATACCCGCGAGCCGAGATAGCGGAACATCAGCGCCGTCATCATGGTGAGCGCCAAATACATGCCGCCGACGATAAGACCCGACCAAACGGGGCTTATCGGGCTGTATCGGCAGAGGAAGCCATAAACCGCCATGAACGCGAGCGCAATAACAGCGTTTACGACGCCGCGGAAAAAAAGAGGGCTGCGGAACAGCTCTTTAATTTTTTTGAACATCGCCGCACCGCCTCGCTTTCAGAAAAAATAAAATGCCAATATTATTATATCATAACCGGATAATAATATCAACGCCGATTTTTATATTTTTATAGTTGATATTGTTTATTATTGACACAATGTGGATTTAATGATACAATGCAGTATATATAATCGCGCGTGCAATAGATTGCAGGAGGACATTATTATGCCGTGGACACCAAATTTATCCGTCGGGGTTGCGCAGATCGACAACCAGCACAAGATCTGGTTCGAAAAAGCCGAGAAACTGTTTGAGGCGGAAAAAAACAGACAGGCGCAATCCTATATCGGAGAAATGCTGAATTTTCTCGAAGATTATACAAAACAGCACTTTGCCGATGAAGAACGTTATATGCTGAGCATTTCCTACCCCGATTACGCGGCGCAGAAAAGGGCTCATACCGCGTTTATCGAGCAGTTGGCAAAACTAAAATCCGATTTTAAATCTACCGGCGGAGATTTTTTGGTTATTTTAAACGCGAACAAGCTTGTTATCGGCTGGCTGACGCAACATATTTCTTCAATGGATAAAAAGATCGGCGAATATGCGAAAAATCATAAATAATATTACATAAATAATATTGCGGGAAAAATTACGAGGGGACATTTTTATGCCGTGGACATCAAATCTATCCGTCGGAGTTGCGCAGATTGATAATCAGCACAAGCTGCTGTTTGAAAAAGCCGAAAAATTGTTCGAAGCGGGAAAAAACAGACAGGCTCAGTCATATATCGGAGAAATGCTGAATTTTCTCGAAGATTATACAAAGCAGCACTTTGCCGATGAAGAACGTTATATGCTGAGCATTTTTTACCCTGATTACGCGGCGCAGAAAAAGGCTCATGCCGCGTTTGTCGAGCAGTTGGCAAAGCTAAAATCCGATTACAATTCTACGGGCGGAGACTTTTTGGTTATTTTAAACGCGAACAAGCTTGTTGTCAATTGGCTGACACAGCATATTTCTTTAATGGATAAAAAGATCGGCGAATATGCGATGAGCCGTAAATAATATAATATGCAGGGTCGGGCTTATGCCCGGCTCTCTTTTTAACGTTAAAAAGTACAGCGCTCCTACGTCATATTTTCTTTCAAATTCATAAATATTAATAAATATCGTATTGTATAATCCGCCGCAGGGCGATATAATATTATAATATCTCCCTCGGAAGGAATTCAATCTCATATGTTCCCCCATTTTATCCACACAAATGAAGATACGACGCCGCGGACGCGGCTCCCTACGCCCCGCGCTCTCGTCGCTCATGATCTCTCCTGCTTCGGGCGCTGCGCGCTGACCGTCGTAATCCCGACGCTCGCGGTTATGGGCGTGCAGCCTGTGCCGCTGCCCACCGCGCTGCTTTCCACCCACACGGGCGGCTTCACCGGTTTTTCCATGCGCGACACTACACCCGATATGCGTGATATTCTTACGCACTGGGAAACCCTCGGGCTGTCGTTCGATGCCGTTTACACCGGCTTTTTGGGCGGCGTGGAGCAGACCGGCGTCATTGCCGATATGCTCGGCTATCTCGGCAATGCGGTATTCAAGCTTATTGACCCTGTACTCGGCGACGACGGCAGGCTGTACTCCACGATAACGCCCAAGCTGGTGGAGGGTATGTGCGGGCTGGCTGCGAGCGCCGACCTTATAACCCCCAACCTCACCGAAGCGTATTTATTGCTGGGTAAGGATCCCGCATCCGCACATGCACCCCATACGGGGGAGCAAATTGAAAAAATAATCGAATCGCTGCGCGAACGGTTTTCGCCCGCGGTGATTATAACCGGCATACATTCGGATGAGGGCGGTGAAACACCGCACCCCGCGGTTTCGACCGCCTGTTATGACGGAGATAATTTCAAGCTGATTACACGTCCGCGTGTCATGGGCTCGTACCCCGGCACAGGCGACATCTTCGCGTCGGTATTGCTGGGCAGGCTGTTTTCGGGTATGACGCTCATAAAAGCAGCGGAAAGCGCGTCGGATTTTACGCGCGAGATTATCGCCGAAACTTCGCTCGCAGGCACACCCGCACGCGAGGGCGTACTGCTGGAAAAAAATCTGTACCGTCTGATAGAACGGCGGGAGCAATAAAAAACAACAACGGTGTGCGGATAGATATAATGTATACCGCCGCGCCGTACTTCATAAAAATATACAGGTAATAAATTATGAAAAATAAAAAACTTTATAAATTTGTGCTGTCCGCGGCATTTGCCGCTATAATCTTCGCCGCCACCGCGTACCTGCCGCGCATACCGATTTTCGGCGGGGCGGGCGGCTATGTCCATGTCGGCGACGCCTTCATCTATCTCGCCGCCTCTCTGCTGCCCCTGCCATTTGCGCCGCTCGCCGCGGCTATCGGCGGAGCGCTTGCCGACGCGCTGACCGGATTTATGATCTGGGCTCCCGCGACATTTATCATTAAGGCGCTCATGGCACTGCCTTTTTCATCAGCGAGACAAAAGATTATAACGCTGCGCAACGCGGTCGCGGCGACGGCTTCGGGGCTGATCTGCATCGCGGGTTATTATCTTTATGAAGCGGCTGTCATCTCCAATTTCACCGCTGCGCTCGCGTCGATACCCTTCAACGCCGTTCAAGCGGTAGTAAGCGGCGCGATCTATCTTGTTGCGGGTCTGGCATTGGACAGAATCAAATTAAAATCGCGCGTAAATTAATAAAACAGGGACTTGACCCCGTTTTAGATTATAATAAAATAATAAAATAAAGCGAGT
>DHAH01000049.1:25232-30126 GCA_002397345.1 Clostridiales bacterium UBA4959 | reverse complement strand
AGTAAAATAAAGCGAGGTAACAATCATGGCACAATTCAGAGAAATCAAGCCATCCGAACTTACAGAAAACCCGTTCAACTTAATCGGTGACGAGTGGATGCTCATCGGTGCTGTAAAACCCGACGGCTCGTTCAACATGATGACCGCCTCGTGGGGCATGGTGGGCATCATGTGGGGCAGCCCCGCGCTGAACTGCCTGGTACGCAACACGCGCTATACGTTTGAATTCACCGAAGCGTCTCCCCGCGCGGCGTTCTCTTTTTTCGGTGATTCCTGCCGCAATCAGCTCAGTCTGCTCGGCTCAAAAAGCGGACGCGAGATTGACAAAATGCGTAGCTCCGGCCTGACCCCCGTCACAGACAACGGAGCGGTGTGGTTCGACGAAGCGCGGCTCGTCATCATCGGGCGCAAGCTTTACGCGCACAACGTCGCACCCGGCGAATTCACTGTGCCCGACTTATGCGCTAAGGTATATCCGAAACGCGATTTCCACCGGATTTATACCTATGAAATTGAAAAAGTATTGATAAAATAACTATATTATGTTATAATGGCGCCGACATAAAAAATGTTTAAAAAGTATTATCTAACACTGAAAGGTAATTTTAACATGAAACTAAGACCACCCGCGATACCGCTTGCCAACGTTGACCCCTATTTTTCGATTTGGTCGGCTACCGACGAGCTTAACGCCTCCACTACCCGCCACTGGACGAACAGCCCTAACACGCTTGTCGGCACGGTGACTGTCGACGGCGACAAATATTGCTTTATGGGCGACGCGGCAAAACATGGCTTTGCGAAAATCAAACAGCTTGCTTTCGATTTCGATGCTATGTCGACATATTACACCTTCGAATGCGATAAAATCGTATTGGGCGTGGTGTTCACCTCGCCGCTGCCCCTCGATGAGCCCGAGCTGTATTCCACGCCGATCACGTATGTGAGGGTTTATTATTATGCTAAAGACGGCGGCGAGCATAACGTCCGTGTCAAGTTCGCTGTGTCCGAGGAGCTGTGCCTCGACAAGCGCGGGCAGAGCCCCGTTGTGACCGAAGCGGTCACACTTGATGGTTTGACCTGCCGCCGCATCGGCAATTCCGAGCAAAAACCGCTCAACCGCAGCGGCGACGATCTGCGCATCGACTGGGGCTGGTTCTACCTCGCAGTCACAGGCAACGCCGAAAGCGGCGATGTAAAACTGCCCGCCGAAGAAAAGGACGGTAAGGTTGTCGCGCCGGAAATGACGCTT
Organism: Clostridiales bacterium UBA4959; assembly: GCA_002397345.1. Lineage (GTDB taxonomy): Bacteria > Bacillota > Clostridia > Oscillospirales > CAG-272 > DTU078. The sequence goes on along the minus strand of DHAH01000049.1, from coordinate 28,874 downwards.
ATCTATGTCGACGCCGAGGTTGACCCCGACGATTACACGCTGTTCATGCTCGCCTACGACGATCTGGGAGCTTCCATAGAATATTTCGGCAAGACGCTTAAATCCGTATGGAACAAAGACGGTAAAACCATCGGTGAAGCGCTCGTCGAAGCCGCCGACTGTTTTGACGATATTGAAACAGAGAGCTTCATGTTCTCGCAGGAACTGTACTCTGACGCGGCAGCGGCGGGCGGTACGGAATACGCCGAGCTGTTGTCGCTTGCCTACCGTCAGGTCTGCGCCGGACACAAACTGGTCGTCGATGAAGACGGCGAGCTGCTGTACATCTCAAAAGAATGCTTCTCCAACGGATGCGCGGCGACTGTCGACGTCAGCTATCCGTCGTCGCCCATTATGCTCCTGTATAATCCCGAGCTGGTCAACGCCATGCTGCGCCCGATCTTTAAATACGCGTCGTCAAGCGTGTGGCCCTTCGATTTCGCGCCGCACGACGCCGGTCAGTACCCGCTCGTCAACGGGCAGGTTTACTCAAGCGGCACCGATCCGCGCTGGCAGATGCCCGTCGAGGAATGCGGCAACATGATAGTCATGGCAGCCGCCGCCGCCGTTGCGTCAGGCGACATCACCTTTGCCGCGAAGCATAAAGACACCCTCGCAAACTGGGTCGAATATCTTGTGAAATTCGGCGCCGACCCCGACAACCAGCTTTGCACCGACGACTTCTCGGGTCACATGGCGCACAACGTAAACCTTTCCGCCAAGGCTATCATGGGCATCGCCTGTTATGGCAAGCTTTGCGAGCTGTGGGGCGATATCGCCAACGCCGAAAAATACACCGCGCTGGCGCGTGAGATGGGGAGCTCGTGGTGCGAGCGCGCCGCTAACGCCGACGGCAGCCTGCGTCTGGGCTTTGACCGCGACGGTTCGTTCTCACTGAAATATAACACCATATGGGACAAGCTGTTCGGCTTCAACGTGTTCCCTAAAACGGTGATAAATTCCGAGCTGTTCACCTATCGCCGCCGCGAGAACCCCTATGGTTTGCCGCTGGACAACCGCGCGACCTTCACTAAATCAGACTGGCTGGTTTGGACTGCCGCTCTGTGCGACGACAACGATGATTTCGCGCGCATGGTCAGCCCGCTGTGGAAAGCGTACCACTACTCGCCCAGCCGCGTGCCCATGACCGACTGGTATGACACCGTCACCTCGCGCGAGGTAGGCTTCCGCCACCGCACCGTGCAGGGCGGCTTGTTCATCCGCATGCTCGATTATTTTGAAATATTAAAGTAAGATACAAGTGATATGCGCAGGGTGCAAAGTGTCAAGCGAATTTGACAGGGGTCAAGTCCGCTTGACACTGCAACGCGCCCCCGCTTTTTTGAAAAACCGTAATTTTTGCCCGCATCCAATCAGACGATTCCCGCCTGTAATTGTCAATTATCAATTTTCAATTGTCAATTAAAACTTTTATCTGTCCGGAGGATAAATTTATGCCATCAAACGTTTTTTTCGCGCCTATCGCGTACGCGCGTTATGAAGAAAGTCAAACGCTGCCCGCTAAATTTGACCGTATGCTCGAGGCGTCGGAGCTGGGTGAACGCGTCAACGGCAAAACTGTCGCTATCAAGATGCATGTCGGCGGCGGTTCGGGTTATTCAACCATACATCCCGTTTTCGTGCGCAGGCTGGTGCAATTCGTGCAAAACCACGGCGGACGCTGCTTCATTACCGACCATTATGTAAACGACCGCCGTCCCGCAAGCCGCGGATATACGGAAGAAACCGTCGGTTGCCCCATCCTTGACGACTGCGGCTATTTCGGCAAATATTTTTACACCAAAAACGTTGATTTCCGCACCTTGAAGCATGTTGACATCGCGGGTCTGATCCACGACGCCGATTTCATGATCGATTTTTCGCATGTAAAAGGCCATGGCGCCTGCGGCTATGGCGGCGCGTGCAAGAATATCGCCATGGGCTGTGTCACCGACCGCACACGTCACCAGCTCCACGCACTGGAGGGCGGTCTTTTGTGGGACAAAGAGAAATGCATCCGCTGCGATATGTGCATAGAATCGTGCAACCACCACGCCAACAGTTTCACCGCCGAGGGCAATTATAAGGTTTTCTATCACAACTGCACAAACTGCCAGCACTGCCTTAAGGTATGTCCGACGAACGCTATCACGCTCGATTCGCACAATTACGAAGACTTCCAGCGCGGTATGGCTATTGCGACCAAAACTGTGATCGACACCTTCGCGCCCGGCAATGTTTATTACATCAACGTGCTGACGTCCATCACCGCGCTGTGCGACTGCTGGGGTATGACCACGCCTTCGCTTGTGCCTGATATCGGTATCATTGCGGGCGACGACATTGTCGCCGTCGAGTCGGCAAGCCTTGACCAGATAAAGATTGAAAACCTCATACCCGTAGGCGTACCGGAGGGGATGGAGCTGGGTGAAAGCGGTCACCTCTTCGAGCGTCTGCACGGTAAAGACCCGTATATCCAGGTCGGCAAGCTGGCGGAAGTGGGACTGGGCTCGCAGGATTACACAATTACCGAGATTAAATAATTTATAGAGATAATTATTTGGATAGTATATTCAATAATACATCAAATTTTGCCCCCGGCGGCTCGCCGTTGACCGATCGCGTCTTTTTCATTGTGCTCGACAGCTTCGGCTGCGGCGAACTGCCCGACGCGGACGTATTTGGCGATATCGGCAGCAACACGCTGCGCTCCGTCGCTTCGTCGCGCTTTTTTCACGCGGATAATCTGACGCGGCTGGGACTGTTTAACATCGAGGGCAACGGCGAATTTGGAACGCCGCGCTCTGCGCCGATTGCGTCATACGGGAGAGCGGCCGAGGCTTCGGCGGGCAAAGATACGATTATCGGGCATTGGGAGTTGTGCGGCGTTATTTCGCCGCACAGCTTACCGCTTTATCCACGCGGATTCCCTGCGGAGGTGCTTGACGCGCTTGAAAGCGCGACGGGCGTGGGCTGCGTCTGCAACAAACCCTATTCCGGCACCGACGTTATCCGCGATTACGGCGCGGAGCACATTAAAACGGGCAAGGTCATAATCTATACCTCGGCGGACAGCGTGCTGCAAGTCGCCGCCCATGAGGGGCATTTCGGGCTGGACAGGCTGTACGACTACTGTAAAACCGCGCGCAGGGTTATGAGCGGAAAGCACGCCGTGGGGCGTATCATCGCGCGACCGTTTACAGGCGAAACGCCCGAGCGCTTCATCCGCACCGCTAACCGGCACGACTACGCGCTCGAGCCGCCGGGCGATACGCTGTTCGACGTTATAAAACATGCGGGGCTTGACACCTTGTCGGTGGGCAAGATCGGCGACATCTTCGCCGGGCGCTCAATTGACGGGAGCCACCCGACCAAATCGAACGCGGAGGGCATGGCTGTCACCGACGCTCTCGCCGCTCGGAGCGACTGGCGCGGGCTGTGCATGGTAAATCTCGTCGATTTCGATATGCTGTGGGGTCACCGCAACGACATCGACGGCTACGCACAGGGCATCGCCGCGTTTGACGTCTGGCTGGGCGGCTTCATCGAGCGGATGAGCGAGCGCGACGCGCTGATTGTCACCGCCGACCACGGCTGCGACCC
>DHAH01000049.1:24735-25041 GCA_002397345.1 Clostridiales bacterium UBA4959 | reverse complement strand
CCGCCGACCACGGCTGCGACCCCGGCACGCCCTCGACCGACCACAGCCGCGAATATGTGCCGGTGTTGTGCTACGGTAAAACGCTCGAGCCGCGCGCATTCGGCACCTTCCCGAATTTCACATATGTGGGCGGGCTCACGCGTAAACTGCTCGGAATCGGGGGCGCATTATGACGCATAAGGAACTGTATGAACTCGCCGTAAAGGCGCGGCATAACGCGTATGCGCCCTATTCGTCGTTTAAGGTTGGCGCTGCGCTGCTCTGCGCCGACGGCAGCGTTTATACCGGCTGCAACATTGAAAACGC
>DHAH01000049.1:24393-24570 GCA_002397345.1 Clostridiales bacterium UBA4959 | reverse complement strand
ACCGGCTGCAACATTGAAAACGCGGCGTTTTCGCCCACCGTCTGCGCCGAACGCGTTGCGGTTTTCAAGGCGGTCAGCAGCGGTAAATATAAATTACACGCCGATAAACGCGATTTCATGGCTATCGCCATCGCGGGCGGGCGTTCTGATGCGGATATAATACAATCGTGCTATCCT
>DHAH01000049.1:20085-24226 GCA_002397345.1 Clostridiales bacterium UBA4959 | reverse complement strand
CGTGCTATCCCTGCGGCGTATGCCGTCAGGTGCTCGCCGAATTCTGCACACCGGGATTTATCGTTGTCACGTCAGACGGCGCTATAACGCTGGGCGAACTCCTGCCCCGCGCGTTTGAATTTTGAGGTAAACCGCATGTCCGAAAAACAATTTCATATCGCCCTCTCGCCCAGCGAGGTCGGCAGATACTGCATCCTGCCCGGCGACCCCGGCCGCTGTGAAAAAATCGCCGCTTATCTTGACGAACCGCGGCTGATCGCGCGGAACCGCGAATTTACAACCTACACCGGCGCGCTTGACGGTGTGCCGGTCACCGTTACCTCGACGGGCATCGGCGGTCCCTCCGCCGCCATTGCGATGGAGGAGCTTTTTGCCTGCGGCGCAGACACGTTTATCCGTGTCGGTACCTGCGGCGGCATAAATCCGAAGGTTATCTCCGGCGACTGCGTTATCGCCACCGCCGCCGTGCGGCAGGAAGGCACCTCGCATGAATACGCGCCGCCCGAATATCCCGCCGCCGCCGACTATACGGTGACCGCCGCGTTAGTCGAGTCCGCACAATCGCTTCGCCTGCGTTATCATGCGGGTGTTGTGCAGAGCAAGGATTCGTTCTATGGTCAGCATTCACCCTCGCGTATGCCCGTCGCGCGTGAGCTTGAGGGTAAGTGGCAGGCGTGGAAGTCGCTCGGAGTACTCGCGTCGGAAATGGAGTCGGCGGCGCTTTTCGTCGTGGCGGCGGCGCTCGGCGCGCGCTGTTCCGCCGTGTTGCACGTGATATGGCATCAGGAGCGAAAACTGCTCGGTTATGATGAACGCGACGCCCTTGACACCGACAACGCCGTCCGCGCCGCGGTCGGCGCCGTAAGGCAATTAATTTTAAAAAATTAATAATTATGCGCCCGGCTAATAAATAATAAATTATAGCAGACCCCATAAAACATTATGAATATACCTCGCTCCGCCGCACATAATCCTTATTGCCGTTACGGTAATAAAGATTATGTGCGGCTTGGAATTTATCGTTATTAAATTAACACAATCACAATTGAATTGATACACAATAATGTATTATAATATCATATTATGTATAATATTATAGATGCGCATGTCCATACTTATCCGGAATCCGTCGCCGAACGCGCGGCGATAAATCTGGGCAATTTTTATAACTTCACCGTACAATGCACCGGCACATATTGCGACCTCGAAGAGCAGGCGCGGGAAACCGGCACGGTCGGTTTTTTTCTGCTGTCCGTCGCGACTGCGGCGCGGCAGGTGGAGAAACTCAACTTTTCCACCGCCGAGCGTGTGGAGTTGTCGCGCTCGCACGGGTTCGAGACAATCGGTTTCGCGGGTATGCACCAGGAATATACTGAGATCACAGCCGAGCTTGACCGCTGCTTGAAAATGGGACTGGCGGGTGTGAAGATTCACCCCGATATACAAGGCGTTGATATCGACGACCCGCGGCTGTTCCCCCTTTACGAAGGATTGGAGGAACGGCGCATGAAGCTTTACCTGCATATGGGCGACGAGCGCCCCGAATATCGCTTTTCCGAACCGCGCAGATTGGCAAAAATACTTGATTTGTTTCCCGGTCTGGAGGTTATCGCCGCGCACTTTGGCGGTTACCGTGCTTGGGATGAGGCGCGCGATTATCTTTGGGGGCGCCCGCGCGTGTGGTACGACGCATCCAGCGCCCTGTGGGATGTGGACGCCTGCCGCGCGCGGCAGCTCATCCTCGGCTGCGGCATAAAAAACGTCATGTATGGCACCGATTATCCCGTAATGCGGCTGGACAAGCACCTCGAGCTGTTCATGGCGATCGATCTGACCGAAGAACAGCGCAGCGACATCCTATACGGCAACGCCAAACGATTCATAGCCGGGTGTTGACAAAATCATTATAAATCAGTATAATATCTATGTTTTATTACAATATAATCTGCGTGATCGGAGCGTTTAATGGAATTATTATATCAGAATATCTACAACCTTGACTGGAAGCAGCTTGTCATGTGGCTCATCGGCGGGATACTCATCTATCTCGCGGTGAAAAAAGAAATGGAACCTTCCCTGCTGCTGCCCATCGGGTTCGGCGCGATTATCGTGAACCTGCCCATGTCAGGCGCTGTCGACCGTCTGATAGGCGGTACGATCGAGCATGGGCCGCTTTCCACCCTGTACAACGCCGGTATCCTGAATGAATTATTCCCGTTGATCCTTTTTATCGGTATCGGCGCGATGATCGACTTCGGGCCGATATTAACCAACCCCAAGCTGATGATCTTCGGCGCGACCGCGCAGTTCGGCATCTTCTTCACACTTTGTACGGCATCGATGTTTTTCAACCTCAACGACGCGGCGTCGATAGCGACGATCGGCGCGGCGGACGGGCCTACCGCTATCGTCGTCGCGCAAAAGCTCGGTTCGCAATATCTCGGCCCGATCATGGTCGCCGCATATTCATATATGGCTTTGGTACCAATCATCCAGCCGCCTATTATCAAACTGCTCACCACCAAAAAAGAGCGGCTGATCCGTATGTCCTATTCGCAGAAATCGGTTTCAAAAATAACGCGCATTCTATTCCCCATCATCATCACGGTCATCACCGGTATTATAGCGCCCCAATCGGTCGCGCTGGTGGGATTTTTGATGTTCGGCAACCTCATCCGCGAATGCGGCGTGCTCGATTCGCTGTCCGAAACGGCGCAGAAGGTGCTTGCCAACCTGATCACCCTCCTGCTGGGCATCACTATTGCCAGCCAGATGCAAGCGGAGCAGTTCCTCAAGCCGGAAACGCTGCTGATTCTTTTATTAGGGCTTGTCGCCTTCATATTTGATACGGCGGGCGGCGTGCTGTTCGCCAAGCTGCTTAACCTTTTCCTCCCGGAAAAGGAAAAGGTTAACCCCATGATCGGAGCGGCGGGTATCTCCGCGTTCCCGATGTCAGGGCGTATTGTGCATAAAATGGGGCTGGCGGAGGATAACCAGAACTTCCTGCTCATGCACTCCATCGGGGTCAATGTATCCGGTCAGATCGCGTCTGTTATCGCCGGCGGGCTTATTCTTAACTTCTTCATGAAGGGATAATATAATTTTATGAATTTCAATCCGTATGCATTTATAGAAAACCTGAAGTATATGGGGCTCGGTATGTTGGGTATTATAATCGTCATAGGCGTTATAATCGGCGTGACCGTGCTGCTTAACAAGCTTACCTCGGGTAAAAAGGAATAAAGTGATGCGCCCCATTTGCCGCGGCGAATGAAGTTGTCGCTCGCATGTCATTTTACAGCATATATCGTTCCACCGCCGTTATGGGTCACACCTGTAACGGCGGTTTTGTTATCTACATTTTGTCACTTGTCAACCGCATGGAATATAATATATTTGAGGGAAACCGTAAAAATTAATGAGGTTTACATAAAATGAACAACACTATTTCCGACCCGCGCGGCTCGATACAGCGGCGCGGCTCCGTCTGGCGCGTTGACAATGCCCTTGTCGAGCAGGTTTCGACCCGGGACGGCAGGACCGGATACATTTTGGTATCATACGCCGAACCGGGGCAGGGCGTTACCAATATCGAGCAACTGAAACTTAATATAACGAACAACACATCGCTGACAACCGAAGCGGGGCGTCCCGTCTGCCTGTGCGACATCAAACCCGGAATGTGGGTGGACGCCGAATTCTCGTCAATGATGACCCGCAGTATGCCGCCGCATACAAACGCATTCCGTGTTGTGGTCAGGCAGCACAGCCGTCCGCAGGCAAGACCGATTGCGCCGGTTATATCGAGCAGTCCGTCGCATTCGCGGCCTCCCATCCATACCCCTCCCCCGCGCGACACTACCACGACCACCGCGCGTGTTGTGCGTGTCGATACCGTAAACAACATGCTGACCACGGGCAGCTATTTCAACATAAACCGGCAGAAAATCTTCACAGTTTCACGCCAGACGCAAATATATAACCGGCGCGGGCGCGCTATTCCACTGCGCGCGATCAGATCCGGGCAGTTAGTGCGCGTCACTCATGCCAATTTCCAGACTATGAGCATCCCCCCACAGTCGCCGGCATATAAGATACAGGTCCTGTGACTTACGAAAAGTTAATACAACGGGCAGACGCG
>DHAH01000049.1:19006-19855 GCA_002397345.1 Clostridiales bacterium UBA4959 | reverse complement strand
CGCGTAACTGTTTTTTCATATTATTGTTTTATATTTAAATTGAGATCGATAACTCCGTAACACAGTTACAGAAATCCCACCGCGAATGTGATATGATATACTTTGCAGATAAAACGAGACCTTTTCGTCCCGACATTAAACAATTCGCTGTAGGAGGTCATCACATGGGATTTTTCTCAACATTATTTACACGCCCTGATATAGACATGGGGGTTAATCAATACAAAGAAACCGCGGGCGCTTCGCTGCTCGATGTTCGCACAAAAGAAGAGTTCGCGCTGGGTCATATCCCCGGCGCGTTAAGCGTACCTCTCGACCGCGTCACAACCGCGCCGTTATTGCCGGAAAATAAAGAATCGCCGCTGTTTATCTACTGCCAAAGCGGAGCGCGCAGCGCCAGAGCCGCCGGACTGCTAAAATATATGGGTTATAAACGCGTCACCGATCTCGGCGGTATTATAAATTATAGCGGAAATTTGTCAAAAGGAGCGAGTGATAATAAATGAAAACAGTAATCATTGGAGGCGTCGCGGGCGGAGCGACCTGCGCTGCACGGTTGCGCAGACTGGATGAGAGCGCGGAGATCGTCGTTTTCGAACGCGGCGAATATATTTCATACGCCAACTGCGGACTGCCGTATCACGTCAGCGGCGTGATACGCGAACGTTCATCGCTGCTGCTTGGCACACCCGCGTCGATGCGCACAAAATATAATGTCGATGTCAGGGTTAAAAACGAGGTTGTCGCCATAAACCGCGACCGTAAAACCGTCACCGTGAAGCGAACCGATACCGGCGAAACTTACGATGAAAAATACGATAAACTGGTGATCTCCACCGGTTCGTCACT
>DHAH01000049.1:14347-18916 GCA_002397345.1 Clostridiales bacterium UBA4959 | reverse complement strand
TCCACCGGTTCGTCACCCATGCGTCCGCCTATCCCGGGTATTAACTCGCACCGGGTTATGACGCTGTGGACTGTGCCCGATGTAGACAAAATCAAAAAATTTATCTCCGATACGGGAGCAAAACGCGCCGTCGTGGTCGGCGGCGGATTTATCGGGCTGGAAAGCGCCGAAAACCTGCGTGACGCCGGACTGGAGGTCACTGTCGTCGAGCTTGCGGAACAGGTCATGCCGCCGTTTGATTACGAGATGGCGCAGCTCATCCGCGAGCATCTGCTGGAGAACGGCGTTACCCTCCGTCTGGGTGAAGGTGTAACCGAATTTAACGATACGGATAACGGGTTAGCCGTTAAATTAAGCACCGGTGATGTTTTAAATGCCGAGTTTGCGATCCTCGCGGTCGGCGTGCGTCCCAACGGTGAGCTTGCCAAATCCTCCAGGCTGAACGTGAACAAACGCGGCGGTATTGTCACCGACACGCACATGCGCACCAATGACCCCGACATCTACGCGGTCGGAGATGTGGCGGAAATCACCGACTTCATCTTTAGCGATCGCACGATGATACCGCTTGCCGGACCCGCAAACAAGCAGGGGCGTATCGCCGCTGATAACATAGCGGGATTGGACAGTGTTTATCGCGGTGCGCAGGGCTCGTCTGTGGTAAAAATATTTGACCTTACAGCCGCGTCGACAGGCGCGTCGGAAAAAACGCTTATCAAACGCGGAATGGCAAAGGGCAAGGATTACGAGACTGTCACCATAACGCAGAATTCACACGCCGGATATTATCCCGGCGCGACGCCGCTGACGCTGAAGCTCATCTTCTCCGCCGACGGTTCGAAGATTTTCGGCGCGCAGATCGTCGGACGCGATGGTGTTGATAAACGCGTTGACACTATCGCGACAGTGATTCGTCTGAACGGCTCTGTATACGATTTACAGGAACTGGAGCTTGCTTACGCGCCGCCTTATTCATCAGCGAAGGACCCCGTCAACATGGCTGGTTACGTCGCGGGCAACCTGCTGCGCGGCGACTTGAAGTTTACCGAGTGGGACGTGGTTGAAAAGAATACCGGCGCGCAGCTCCTTGACGTGCGTGAGGCGGCGGAGATTGCGGCGTTCGCTATACCCGGCACAATTCACATCCCGTTGGGCAAACTGCGCGAGCGGCTTGACGAGCTGGATAAATCGCGCCCGGTCGTCGTATTCTGCGCTATCGGCGTGCGCGCCTATAACGCCGCGCGCATTCTGATGCAAAACGGTTTCACCGACGTCGCCGTTTACCCCGGTGGCAGCCGGTTCTACCGCTCGACGCACTGCGGCACGCCGAATGATTCTAAACCGCCCGACGGGCGCGGCAATCCCGAACGCGGCGCGGCACCGGCGAATCCTCCGCAGAACAATAACGCCAACCCCGCCATTTCAATCAAGCTTGACTGCAGCGGGATGCAATGCCCCGGGCCGATTATGAAGGTATTTGAATCGATTAAAGCTATGCGCGAGGGCGAACTGCTCGAGGTTTCGGCGTCCGATCCGGGCTTTATGCGTGACATTGAAGCATGGTGCCGCAGAACGGGCAATACGCTCATCTCGCGCGAGGCGCGCGGCGCGGAATATGTCGCTATGCTGCGCAAGGGCGAGCCGGATGAAGATAATATATCCGATGGCGGGGTTCCGACTTCAACGAAGCCGGAGCACAGCGTTAAAACAGCGCCCGCAAGTCCATCCGCATTACAGCCCGACGGTAAAACCATCATCGTGTTCTCGGGCGACCTCGACCGTGTGCTTGCCGGATTTATCATCGCCAATGGCGCGGCGGCGATGGGTCGGCCTGTGACGATGTTCTTCACCTTTTGGGGACTGACCGCGCTGCGCAAGCCCGAAAAGGTAAAAGTGAAGAAGGGCTTCATGGAGAAGATGTTCGGCGCGATGCTGCCGCGCGGCACAGGCAAGCTCGGGTTGTCGCGCATGAACATGGGCGGTATGGGCACCGCGATGATGAAAAAAATCATGCACGATAAAAACGTCGATTCGCTTGAGGATTTGATTAAAAAGGCGCTTGCCAACGGTGTAAAGCTTATTGCCTGCACAATGAGCATGGACATCATGGGCATCAAACCCGAGGAGCTGATCGACGGCGTGGAGTTTGCGGGCGTAGGCTCGTATCTCGGCGACGCTGAGGAATCCAACGTAAATTTATTTATATAACAGGCGTCAACCGGTCAACATATATTTATAATATAACTAACAGGAGATTTTAATACTATATGAACGTGCGTTTAAATGAAGATAAAGAAGTCGTCAAAACCATCCTTGAGGGACTGAAGCAAAAGGGCGGTTATTGCCCCTGCAAAATAGGTAAGGACGATGAAATCAAATGCAAATGCAAAGAATTCCGCGACCAGATCGCCGACCCCGAATATGAGGGGTATTGCCATTGCATGTTGTTTTATAAAGAGAAATAAGCTTCCATAAAATGTAGGGGCGTGTTTGCCCCTGCATTTTTTGTATTTATACTTAAATTCGGTTATAACTCGATAAAAATCCGCGCCAAAAGCTTGAATATACGGGTTTTGACGCGGATTTTTTTCATTAGCTATCACCGTCCGCACGGCAGTAGCAATGTGCGAGTCGGTCTTTTTTATCCCGCATTTTGCCAGTATAGACGTTATCCCGGCAAAAAACGCCGACCCGAGAGCGTATACAAGCCACATCGTATGTTTCACCTTGAATATGGTATTATAAAACATCGCATATTTTACAGTATATCACACCCCTTTTTACCTGTCAAGCAGAGTTTTCCATGCCCGTTATACTTTGTAATTGTTACGATATGATGTTATATTGTTTACATTTTAGTGTTTGCTATTTAGTTTTTTGTCTATATAATAAAAATATATCTTGTCTGGTAATTAGTGGTACACAGAGCTTTCGAATAACCCTGCATTCTGAATTTAAATAAAACCGGAGGATCACAATGAAAAATCTATTTAAACCTATCCAAAAGGTACTGTCGCTTCTCCTGTGCGTTATGCTTGTCTTATCTGCGTTAATGCTTCCGGCGTTGGCCGAGGATAAAACTTCCACTGTCGCGCACTGGAAGTTTCAAGATGTTGCGGGCTATTACAGCGGCGACTTGAACGGCGATAACTTCATGTTCCGTGACTTGACAGGTCACGGCAACGATTTGCTTGTTGCAAAAACCGGTTCTTATGCCACCGCCAAGGAACCGTTTTTCAAGTGGAACAACGGTTCCACACTTGCGGCTTCTTCTAAATCCGCATTGTTCTTCAACAACTCGTATGACCTTGCCAAAGGCGCAAAAGCGCCGACCGATCCCTATACCGGCGACGGCAGCTTTCTCCCCACGGCTAAATTCTTCAACACAATCGCCAAAGCACCCATGAATAATATGACCTTCAATAACGGCTATACCATTGAAGCAATTTTCATGGTCGATTCAACGTTCAATTACAACGTTAACCGTTATAGCGGCATATTCGGGCGTCAGGGCATACAATCGGATAAACTCGGTTTCGGCCCTAACGAGCCGTCTTTTCAATTAGCAATTGCTGAATGCGACCAAGATGACAACGGATTTTTCACCGATAACCTCAGCTTGCAGTTTGTAACCTCGTCCGCTGACGGGAGTGTCACAAAAAATCAAGAAATGGGCATGTCACAAGGCGTTTTCTTAGCTCCGGGCGACTGGATACATATGGCTTTGGTAAATGACGGAAAGAATATCACCGTATATGTAAACGGCGAAATTGCTTACGAAGGCGAAGATGATTGCGAAGGTATTGCCGATTTCGGCTATGGCTGGAGCGTCGGCGCAGGCAGAAAGTACAACGATAAAGATGGTTCGGCAGTCGCAAATATACCCGAAGGCGCTGTCAGGCGCCCATTCTGCGGCACGATAAGCGAAATCCGCGTTTCAGAAAAACCTTTAAGCCTTGAGGAAACCTTGTTTAAAGGATCGGTTGACTATACTTCCGCTACAAAGGAAGTGCCCGCCGAAAACACCCCTCCTGCTGCCGAAACTTCCGCGCCCGCAACTTCCAATGCACCGGAAAAACCGACAACCGCCGCCGAGACTTCCGACGCCGGTTTCATATTTTGCGCATTCGCGGCGATAATGGCGTGCGGCGGATTTGCGATTTATAAGAGAAAATAAGCTACACGATTTTATTCGCGCTTTAGCCGGCGACCGTCTTTCGCCTTTGGAATATATTTGTCGGAATTTATTTTTCCAACCTTGGGCATACTGCCTATGAGGTGATATATGTGTCATACATCAGTCCAAAGATTCAACATCAATTTGAATCGCTCTCCATCGACTTAAAAAACGAAATACTATCCCGCGATGTCCACCTGGAGAATCTAAAAGATCTCATTGCCATATTGGAACGTATCGTGTCAGAATCTAAAACTTCGCCTTAATCATGGCGGAGTGGCTCGGACATAACAAAAAAACCTGAATAATCAGGCTTTTTTGTGTATTTGGTGGGAGCGGGTGGATTCGGACCACCGAAGTCAGAGACAACAGATTTACAGTCTGCCCCCTTT
>DHAH01000049.1:9449-14214 GCA_002397345.1 Clostridiales bacterium UBA4959 | reverse complement strand
GCCCCCTTTGGCCGCTCGGGAACGCTCCCATATTTTGTCCGCGTCAACGGTTCGCGGTTCCTATAAAAGTTCCTGCTGCGCACGATTGCGGTTACGCTGCATTGACGTTATCATAATGATAACTGGAGCTGGTGAACGGAGTCGAACCATCAACCTGCTGATTACAAATCAGCTGCTCTGCCATTGAGCCACACCAGCATATATCTGCGTTTCAGCCTGCAACGTACGATATTATACCATATAAAATCCTGTTTGTCAACATGATTTTTTGATTATTATACTTCTTTCGCATTTTTATGATGGGATACATATTATACCATAAATAACACATCTGATTCAAAATATAATTGCATTGTCAATGCGCAATATTACATTGTTAATACACACAATAAACGGTCACTAATGTAGGGCTGGGGCTTGCCCCAACCGGTTTGCGTTAATTACGGCGAGGGCAGTCACCTGCCCTACGGTTTAAAGGACTACAAATTAAAAAACGGCGCGCCGACAGGCATGCCGTTTTTTAATTTTATTTTTTACGCGTTTGCCTGTTTGCAGAACTCGAGCGCCACATCAGACGCGGAAGCGGCGTCAGAGGTATACGCGTCTGCGCCTATCGACTTGCAGAAGGCGTCGGTTATCGGCGCGCCGCCGACCATAATCTTCACTTTGTCGCGGATACCCTCGGCGACGCAGAGATCAACAACGTCCTTCATAATGCCCATGGTGGTGGTCAGCAGCGCCGAGCAGCATATAACCTGGCAATTCTGCTCCTTCGCGGCTTTCACAAACGCCTCTGGAGAAACGTCGACGCCCAGATCGACGACCTCGATGCCTTTGCCCTCCATCATCATTTTAACCAAATTTTTACCGATATCGTGCAGGTCGCCCTTCACTGTACCGATGCAGATTCTGCCCGCGGGCTTGACATCGGCGGAGACAAGATAAGGCTTAAGTATGTCGGTGCCGGCTTTCATAGCGCGTGCCGCTATCAAAACTTCGGGTACATAAACCTCGTTATTCTTAAACTTTTCGCCGATAACGCTCATTCCGGCGAGCAGTCCCTCTTCCAGTATTTTCTTTGGATCGATGCCCTGCTCCAGCGCTTTGGGAATCAACTCTTTAATATCTTTTGCCTTGCCGAGCATTAATTTTTCGGAAATTTCATTTAATATTGACATTATATTGCTCTCCTGTCTTTAATTTATATAGCTTCGGCGTAATCACGCCGTTTACTATCGGGTATGATAAGAAAAAGCGATTTTTTCAATTAGTTCCGCCGCGCGTTTCGCGGAATTTCTTGGGTGTAATGCCTGTATCGCGTTTGAAAACCTTATTAAAATAGCTCTGGTCAAAAAAGCCCGACATCTCGGCGATCTCGGCGATCGAAAGTTCATTCGACAACAGCAGTACGCGGCTTTTTTCTATACGCACCGATGTGAGGTAGCTGTTGAAACTCACGCCCATCTCTTCTTTAAAAATTTTTGAAAGATATGACGGCGAGAGAAATACATGCTCGGAGACATCCTCCAGCGTTATTTTATGCATATAATTGGCGCGTATATAAGAAACCGCTTTAGACAGCATGTCGATATGCTTTGCTTTTGATATATTGAAAGTTTCTTCCGAAAATCTGCGCAGTATCTTTGTCAGCGAGAAGCAGACATCCTCTATGGTATCGAGCGCGAAAAATTCCGATATATACTGCGGGTTAAGCTGATAAATATTAGCCGCGTCGGCGCCGCCCTCCAGCGCCGCGCGCGAGATAACGACCGCCAGCTCCATAGCCCGGATTTTTATCGCGTCAAGACTATGCGCCGACGCGAAAAATATGTGTCCGAGCAGCTCGTTGAGCAGTCTGCGCGCTTCGCTTTCGTCACCCGTCATGATCGCGTAGGTCAGCTTTTTTTCTTTATCATAAGGATACGGCGGAGAGCCGCCCGGTCCGAGCAGCATACGAGATTTTACGCTCTGCACATAGTCGCCTATCTCCTGCTGCTGCTCCGCCTGCTCCTGACGCGTAATGAGTTTTTTATAATCATAGCCGCTGATATGGTTTGCCGCGATGTATATAAGATCGGACAAGCAGGTTATATCCGCGGCGGGCAGATATTTTAGTGACGAGGTGAAACGTTCCGCTTCTTCGCCGGTAGCAATTTCGGCGTGAAAGGGTTCGGTGAGGTCGCCCGCGATATAATCCTCGCGGTCGGTCGCCATAATCGGACCCGCTATAAGGAAACGGCTTTCACACTCGCCCATAATCTGGGCAATGCAAAACACCAGTCCGGACGGGCAGAAATAGATATATTTGCCGCCGAAACGCTCCGCCTGATACGCGGCGTGCAGATGCGCGGTAGCGCACTCATTTGAGCTTGATGAATCGGGCGATTCTGTCTGTGAAGGACAAACACAACCGCAACCGCCTTCGCAGCAGACGATTTTGCCGTTGGCATTCATAATCATGCAACCGCAGTCTGTCAGGCGGTTTATTATATACAACACGCGGTCGGGATCGCTGTTCGTATACGCGGACGACCGCAGTGTCACTTTCGGTTCGCCCTCTTTTTTTAGCATTATTATATCACATCCGCAAACAATTTAATTGTATTATCTTTTTATTTTTTGTACATTCTTACGATTTATAAAAATTCTGTCAAACTGACGACATTCCATAGAGCGTAAAATTTACAACACATAATAGGGACGGCGGCATCGCAAAATAAAGACGTGCGATTTTATAAAAAACAGATTGCATCTCGCCGCGACGGTCAAAGATACAAACAGCGTCAGGCGTTTTCTTTCTAAAAAATCAATCCCATAATGTGAAATTAACCAATGAGAGGCTCCATGAACCATACTAAAACCAATATCGGGCGCCGAGTGATCTTTGCCTGCGCTCTCGCCCTTGCCATAACCGCAGCGGCGGCCGCCGGGATCGGCGATTTTATTATTCCCGGACGATTGTCCGTCTACAGCGGGAGCGGAATGCCGCAATTTCCGTTTTTTACACTCGAAGCTGTTGACGACAAGTCGGTGCCTGTGTTCTCGGACACCGGCGCGGACGGCGTGCGTGAATTCACCGCCTGCGCTAAATTATTCGGACTGATCCCGCTTAAAAACGTAACCGCCACAGTTTACGACCAGCAGCTCGTATACCCGGGCGGAATGCCGTTCGGGGTGAAATTGCATACGCAGGGCGTTATAGTCGTCGGCGTATCAAACGAATCGTCCAGCCCCGCGTATAACGCCGGGATCAGGGTTAAAGATATAATAACCGCTATAAATGGTAAGCCGGTCAATACCATTGAAGAAGTTACCGCCGCCGTCGAAGCGTCGGGCGGAAAACCCCTCGACTTCACCGTTACACGCGGTGACAGCGTGTATACTTTCCGTGTTACGCCTATCTTTGATAAAACTGAAAATAAATATAAAGCCGGTGTTTGGATCCGCGACAGCACCGCGGGTATAGGTACAATAACGTATATAATCCCGAAAACGCTCCAGTTCGGCGGGTTGGGTCACGGTATCTGTGATGTTGACACCGGCGATTTAATGCCCCTGCTCACAGGCAGCGTGTCCGACGTTACCATCAACGGGATAACGCGCGGACGTATAGGTCTGCCCGGCGAGCTGAAAGGCTATTTCGGCGTTGAACGCATGGGCAGTCTGTTGGCAAATACAAACGCCGGAGTTTACGGTGTGCTTTCTTCCATACCCGAAGGGGCGATGAGCGAGCCGGTTCCCATCGCACTGCGCAGCGAAGTTAAAGAAGGCGACGTCGTTATATACAGCACCCTCGACGGGAATCAAATTGGTCAGTATGCCGCTAAGATTTCCAACATCAGCCGCTCCGAAGGGGAGTCAAAGTCGTTTGTCGTCACGATCACCGACCCGAAGCTGCTGGAGCTGACCGGTGGGATTGTGCAGGGCATGAGCGGCTCGCCGATTATCCAAGACGGCAAGCTTATTGGCGCGGTCACGCATGTGATGATAAACGACCCGACCAAGGGTTACGGTATCTTCATAGAATCAATGATCGCAAATATGCCGTGAAAATCTATTTCGCCCGCCCGGTTGTTTTTACCGGGCGGGAATTTTTTATATCGCTAATCCTAAATATCTTTTAATATCCCCTACAAATTGATTGCCGCAGCGCGCCAGCTCGCCGGTCACACGGTCGACGCCGTATCCTGATTTATACCAATTTTCGCTCGTAATATTGTGGCAGTCCACCGGGCAGACGAGGATCTCCGCATCCGGGAAGGCGAGCTTATACAATGTCAGACAGCGCCGGGCATGAAATGACATACAGCAGATAATACCAGATCTAACCGTTATACCCATCCCGTCGCAGAGAGCGCGCGAATAAAACGCGTTGTCGCGTGTATGCTCCGATCGGTCCTCGCGCAGGATCGCGGAGTGCGGAACGCCATTTTTTATCAGTACATCGGCAAAAAAATCGCATTCGGTTTTATAATCGCCGTTGTAAATATCAAATTTTTCTTTCACACCCGCGAAGCGTCCGTTTTTTACGCTGTATTTACCCGCGGGAATAACATACGGCGCGAACCGCGCGCAATAAAGCTCGGCGGCGCGCTCGGCAAGTTGGGGATATATGCCGCCGGGTACGAAAATCACGTCGCAGGGTTTTATTTCGTCAGCAACAAAAATATATTTTGTAATATCGTCAATAACACGGTCGGGTATTATTATTTCCTCTTTTATTATTAGTATAACATACCGAAGCGCCGGTGTCAAACGAAAACGC
>DHAH01000049.1:1760-9301 GCA_002397345.1 Clostridiales bacterium UBA4959 | reverse complement strand
GGCTATTCCAGATTTAGCTTCTTTTTAAGCATATAATTCGTTATAATATAATACCCTATCGCCGTCAGCGTATATAAAACCGAAAATACCAATAAAAATGCAGTAATGGCGTTTAGAATTTGTATATTTACCACCCGACCGTTTATCACACCCACATTGCCGTTCTGCAGCACGTCAAAAGTGTTTGTTTTCGACAAGATGAACATTACCACAGCCGAAATCATCTGCGTAATAAAACTGAATCCGAAATACGCGGCTATCGAGCCGATTACGCGGTGACGGCGTATAAGCTGACCCACCGACATCGAGGCATAAAACATCAGGAAACTGTTGATCAGCACCACCGCAAGCATCAATATAAACGCCGCGAGGGTTAAGCCCGCCGAGGAATTATTTAATATAACGCCCAACTGCTTAAACACCAAATCTATACCCTTGATTATATCGCCGAATAACCCTTTGCGCAGCGTGAGCACCAGCACCGAAAGCAGTCCGGCAAGTATGCTCGCAAACAACCACACAATGCCCGTGATCAGTTTTGTCCAGATATGCAGGTACGGTTTAACCGGCAGCGTATGCATCAGATATCCTTCGTCGCCGAGCAGGTTGCGGTAGAACCGCGTGCATGTTATTATATACGCGAGCGCGAAAACTATGGCGACAAGCACCGCATATAAGAATATAAACAGCGCCCGCGGCAAGACCAGGATATTTATGCGGCTTTCAAAAAGCGTGAACAGTTTCAGGATCGCCGCGACTCCGATCAGCGCGAAATAAAACGGGATGAAGATACGCGCCGTTGATTTAAATTCATGTTTAAGCAGCTTGCCTAACATTTAAATACCTCCCTGAAAAGGTCGTCGATAGATTTTCCGTTTTTTGCCCTGATGTCGTCTGCCGAACCGGCGAGCACAATCTTTCCGCGGTTGATAAAAATCGCGTCGTCGAGGATGCGCTCGATGTCCGAGATGAGATGGGTGGACATTATCACCGTCGCGCCGGGGTTGTAATTGGTTAGTATTGTATTGAGAATATAATCGCGCGCGGCGGGGTCAACGCCGCCTATCGGCTCGTCGAGCAGGTACAGTCCGGCTTCGCGGCTCATCGTCAGGATAAGCTGCACCTTCTCTTTTGTACCCTTTGACATTGTTTTCAGCCTGTCGTCGGGGTTTATGCCCAGATGCTCGAGCATCGAATACGCCTTGTCGGAATTAAAGTTAGAATAAAAATCGTGGAAAAACGCGATCAGCTCGCGCACACGCATCCAGTTATTCAGATAAATGCGGTCGGGCAGATATGCCACCGTGAGCTTCGACTCTACGCCGGGCGCAATTCCGTTAATATAGATTTCACCCGCGGTCGGCTCAAGCAGTCCGCACACCAGCTTGATGAACGTGGTTTTACCGCTGCCGTTCGGTCCCAGCAGTCCGATTATCCGCCCGCCGTATATCTTAAGATTTATATCTGACAGCGCGTCACCCATCGCCGAATAGCGTTTGGTAAGATGTCTGCACTCGAGCAGCGGCGGCGCCGCGACAGCTTCCGGTTTATTCGGCGCGTTCTCCGCCGCGTTTAAATTATGCGTGGTGGGTTGTTGTTCATTCATTTTCTAATGCCTCCTCCATATATTTTCGTATTAATTCATCCGATAATCCCAGTCCGGTCATTTTAGACACATAGTCTGCCGAATATCCGCCCGCTACGTTATCTCGCGCTGTCTTTATCGCCAGACCGTTGTCGGTCACCGTTTTCCCCGTCGTTCGCTGCGTGACGATCAGCCCGCCCGCTTCAAGCTCGGCAAGCGCGCGCTGCATAGTGTTGGGATTCACCGCCGCTTCCGCCGCGAGCTCGCGCACCGGCGGAAGCTTTTCCCCTTGTGCGTAATAACCCGAGATGATCCGCAGGCGTATTAGCTCCGCAAGCTGCAAATATATGGGCCTTTCCCCGTCAAGCTCCCATGCCACTTTTAATCCCCCTTCCACATTGTATTAGTTGATTAGTGGACTGTTGTTATAATACACTATCGGATTGATTTTGTCAATACTTTTTCGCAAAATATTTTACCCCATCAAAAAACTTTGTTGACAAACCGCAAATACCGTGTTATAATCATTTTTATTATAAGAAAAACAGTGTATTTTCAAGACGGGAGGCCATAACATTGGGCGAAATTCATTCAAAGAAAAAGTTTAAAAATTTTAAAATCGATACGTTTAATATAACGCTGCTCGGCATCCTCACCGCGATAGTTATTTTATTGCAGACGCTGGGCGCGAATATTCGATTCGGACCATTTTCAGTCACACTTGTGCTATTACCTATCGTTATTGGCGCGGCGCTCATACATCCGCTCGCGGGCGGCTGGCTGGGTCTTGTTTTTGGCGTCATAGTACTTTTAACCGATGCCAGCGCGTTCCTTGCCATTAACATAATAGGCACCGTCGTTACCGTTTTATTAAAAGGCACGCTTGCGGGTATCGCGGCGGGATATGTATACAGGTTAATAGCAAAGCACAACAGGATAATCGCCACTTTCGCCGCCGCTGTTATAACGCCGATCGTTAATACGGGCGTTTTTATAGCCGGCACCTATATATTCTTCTTGCCGACAATAAAAAGCTGGGCTTTGGAGGCGGGTTTCGCGAACGCAACGACATTTATTTTTATAGTGCTTGTCGGATGGAATTTCGTTCTCGAATTTGCGGTCAATCTTGTATTAAGCCCAACTATCACATTTTTGATCCAATACGGACGAAAACGCAAAAGAACTTAAAATCGCGCTGGACTCGCTTTACGCAAGTTCGGCGATTTTTTAATATATAAAGTGCATAGTATATAGAAAATTGTACAATATATCACGGATAAATTCTGTTATTTTTGCTATTTAAAAAATCATAATTATATTGTATAATGTATGTATAATAATTTATCGAGAGGGGGCGTTTATCTATGGAGCTTCTCAAACAGCGCATCCTGCGCGACGGCAAGGTTTATCCGGGTAATATACTTAAAGTGGACAGCTTTTTAAACCATAAAATTGACACCTCCCTCACACGTGAAATGGCGCGCGAATTTTCCGCTATTTTCGCCGGGACAGGCGTTCAGAAGATATTGACTGTCGAAGCGTCGGGCATTGCGCTGGCGTTTGCTGTCGCATGCGAGTTTGGTGTACCGTTGGTTTTCGCCAAAAAATCGCAGACCAAAAACCTTTCTTCCGCCGTTTATTCCGCGTGTGCCGCTTCATATACCCACGGCTGCCAATATGATTTGATCGTTGCAAAGGAACATATCGCCGCGCATGAAAAAATACTTGTCATCGACGACTTTTTAGCGCTCGGCGAGGCGCTGGACGGGCTGTTCGGCATCTGTAAACAGGCCCGAGCCGAAATTATCGGCGCGGGCATCGCGATTGAAAAGGGGTTTCAAGGCGGCGGAGACAGGCTGCGAGAGCGCGGTTTGCGTATCGAATCGCTTGCGATCATCCAAAGTATGGACAGCGGGAGCATTGTGTTCCGCGATTGATTAAAATTAAAAAGATTTGTAACGAACGGCGTCACGGGAGCGCCGCGCCCTGCAGAGTGATTATGTTATAATGCCGAAAGGCTTTAATAAAATTTTAGGAGGACAAACTACTAAATGAAGAGAATCATTTCAATCGTTATGGCAGCGGCGCTTATATTCTGCGCCGCTCTCCTGCCGTCATGCTCGCAGTCCAAGGTTTCCGACGATTTCAAGGTCGGCGTCATCCATATCGGTGACCCGGGCGCCGGTTCCGGTTATTCGTTCGCGCACGATCAGGGCATAGTCGCCATGCAGAAAAATCTCGGTCTGAAAGACGATCAGATCATCCGCAAGAACAACATCGCCGACAGCGACGCCGCAGCCACCAAGACCGCGATGGAAGAATGCATCGAGGCCGGCTGCAAAATCATCTTCGGCACAAGCTGGGGCTACATGGAAACCATGGCGGAGCTTGCAAAAGAATATCCTGACGTGATCTTCTCCCATGCCACCGGTTATATGTCCAACGACACCAACTTCAACAACTACTTCGGCCGCATCTATCAGGCCCGCTACCTCGCAGGTATCGCCGCGGGTCTTAAAACCAAAACCAATAAAATCGGTTATGTCGCCGCGATGGGCATCGACAACTCCGAGGTCACCGGCGGGCTTAACGCCTTTGCCAAAGGCATTGCGGCGGTCAATCCCGACGCCAAGGTTTATGTGAAGGTCACAAACACCTGGTTCAGCGTGGATCTGGAAAGCCAGGCTGCCGAAGCGCTGCTCGACATGGGCTGCGACGTCATTGGTCAGCACTGCGACACCACAGCTCCCCAGCTCGCCGCTGAAAAGCGCGGCGTTTGGGGCTGCGGCTACAACTCCGATATGACCTCCGAAGCACCCAAAGCGCACCTTACCGCTCCGATCTGGGACTGGGGCGTGTATTACACCGCCGCCGTTAAAGCAGCGTCCGAGGGTAAATGGAAAGAATTCGGCAACTACTTCGGCGGACTTAAAGAAAATTTTGTTGACATCTCTCCGCTCTCCGCTAACTGCGCCGACAATACCAAGGAAATCATCGATCAGGTTAAAAAGCTCATCGTTGACGGCGAATTCGGCGTTTTCGACGGCAAACAGGTCAAAATCGAGGGCACCAAGGTCAGCCTTATCGACGAAGCGCTTAAAGACAACAAGGGCAACGAGATTGTCAAAGCCGGCGGCGAATGCCTGAAAGATTCCGATATCACCGGAAAAATCAACTGGTATTACGCCAACGTAATCGAGGGTTAAAACGCAAATACATAAACCTATTTGCCTAAAAGTAATATAAAAAATCCTGAGCGGGGTGTAAAACGCCCCGCCCAGGTCCAAAGAAGCAATATTTAATACTATTTTAGGCGGCGCGAGCCATGGACACCACTGCGCCGCCTGATATTTATTTATACGGAAAATTTCCGCGGAGATTTTCCGTGGGAGTTTTTTGTGAAAAAAGACAGCGTAACAAGCGAATATGCCATCGAGCTGCGGGGGATAACAAAAGCCTTCGGCAGCGTTGTCGCAAACAACAACATCGACTTTTCGATAAGGCGCGGAGAAATTCTCGCGCTGCTGGGTGAAAACGGGTCGGGCAAAACCACACTGATGAACATGCTGTCGGGAATTTATCACCCCGACAGCGGACGCATTTTTGTGGGCGGCGAAGAAGCGTTCATCAGGTCGCCCGAGGACAGCGCGCGCCTTGGCATCGGTATGATCCACCAGCATTTTAAGCTTGTGGATGTGTTCTCCGCCGCCGACAACATTATCCTGGGAACAGAGAGCGAAAGTCTGCTGCTTACGCGGCGCCGCTTTACGCGTGCGCGCCAGATCGGCGAACGCTACGGCATGACGATCGACCCCGAAAAAAAGATTTACGATATGTCCGTTTCGGAAAAGCAAACGGTGGAGATCCTGAAAGTGCTCTATCGCGGCGCGGACATATTGATACTGGCCGAGCCGACCGCCGTTCTGACACCGCAGGAAACGCAGCGGCTGTTCGGCATTCTGCGCAAGATGCGCGACAGCGGCTGCGCGATCATCATAATTACGCACAAGCTGAACGAGGTACTCGAGATCAGCGACCGTGTGACTATCCTGCGGCGCGGCGAATCGGTCGCGACGGTCAACACCGCCGAAACGGACGCCGCTAAACTGACAGAATACATGGTCGGGCGTCCGGTTACCCTTTCTATAAACCGCCCCGAGCTTATCCCGACGGAAACGCTGTTCAATGTCTATCACCTCACAGTCGTGGATGACGAAGGAGTCATCAAGCTCGACGATGTGTCGTTTAATTTGCGCGGCGGCGAGATACTCGGCGTCGCGGGCGTGGCGGGCAGCGGACAAAAGGAGTTGTGCGAAACGGTCGCCGGATTGCAAAAGTTAAAAAAAGGCGCTATTTTATATAAAAAAGAAAACATCGAAGGAATGTCACCACGAGAGATAATCAGGCTTGGCATATCCATGTCGTTTATCCCGGAGGACAGGCTGGGCATGGGTCTGGCGGCGTCGCTGGATATTACCGACAACATGATGCTGAAAAGTTACCGTGATTCGAAGTCGCCGTTTGTCGACCGCAAATCGGCGGCGGAGATGGCAAGACAGGTCGTTGACAAACTCGACGTCGCAGCGTCGGGCATTAACCAGCCGGTCAGGACGCTTTCAGGCGGCAACGTGCAGAAGGTGCTGCTCGGGCGCGAAATCCACGTAAATCCCAGCGTGCTTATCACCGCTTATCCTGTACGCGGACTGGACATCGGTTCGTCATATGTTATTTACGACGCGCTCAACGAACAAAAGCGGCGGGGCGTCGGAGTGCTTTTTATCGGAGAGGATCTGGACGTCATGATCGAGCTGTGCGACCGTATCATGGTGCTGTGCCACGGCAAGATAAGCGGTATTGTCAACGCGCGCACCGCTACAAAAGAACAGCTCGGGTTGATGATGGCGGGCGCGGGCACCGACGAGAGATATGGAACGGAGGTCGGAGATAATGAATAACGCTTTAAATAATAGACGCGAGCCCCGGTTCATTCTTGTCAAGCGCGCGCAGATGACGCGCTGGCAATCATTTTTATTAAATCTTTCCGCCGTTGCCATCGCAATCATCGCGGGCGGTATATTGATACTCTGCATCGGTAAAAATCCTTTTACTTTTTATGGCACTATAATCGCGGGCTGTTTCAAAACGCCGCTGGCGGTCAAGTCGCTGATACGCATCGTCGTACCGCTGCTCATTGCGTCTTTGGGCGTGATTCCGGCGTTCAGGATGAAGTTCTGGAATATCGGCGGCGAGGGACAATTCATAATGGGCGCTGTCTGTTCTTCCGCGGTCGCGCTCTTCTTCCCCGCTGATACGCCTCATCACTTGCTGCTGATATGCATGGGGCTGGCGGGTATAATCGGGGGCGGTTTATGGGCGCTCATACCCGCGTTTTTCAAATGCCGGTTTAGCACCAACGAAACGCTGCTCACTTTGATGTTCAACTACATCGCGCTGTATGTAGTGCAATATCTGCGCGACGGTCCGTGGCGCGACCCGTCGGCGGGCGGATTCCCCAAAATCGCGAAATTTCCCGAAAATGCGTGGTTAGACCAGCTTTTCGGCGTTGATATAAGCTGGATTATCGGGGCGGCGCTCGTGATTTTCATCGCCGTCTATCTGCGCAACACAAAGCATGGCTATGAAATCGCCGTTGTGGGAGAAAGCGTCAACACCGCGCGTTACGCGGGTATGAATGTCGAAGCCGTTATCATGCGCACAATGTTTATCTCGGGTGCGGTTACGGGGCTGGGCGGTATGCTTCAAGTTTCGGGAGAGGCAACCAGCCACACGCTCTCGATGGGCATCGCCAGCGGCGTGGGATTCACCGCGATTATAGTCGTATGGCTTGCCAATCTCAACCCGTTCGCGACTGTCGCCGTAGCCGTGCTGATCGGTATGCTCGATAAAGGCTGCGGCGTCGCGCAGTCGACCTACGGGTTGTCCTCCGCGACGCCGC
>DHAH01000049.1:359-1679 GCA_002397345.1 Clostridiales bacterium UBA4959 | reverse complement strand
TGTCCTCCGCGGTATCGAGCATACTAAAGGGTATAATCCTGTTCGCCGTACTCGGCGCGATGTTCTTCACCGGTTATAAGCTGGTCAGAAGAAAAAACAGCGGTCAAACAAACGCCGGGACGATATCGCACGCGCACACAGAGCGTTCGTCAGGCAATATACAAGATGAAAACGCATCAAACGGGGGTAAAAATAAGTGAATACGATAATAAACTTCATTTTTGCCGCCATTAAAGCGGGCGCGCCACTGCTGTTTGGTACAACGGGCGAAATATTGACCCAAAAGGCGGGCAATCTCAACCTCGGTGTCGAGGGCCTGATGTATATGGGCGCGTTTATGGGCTTTATGACCGGTTTTTATACGAACAGCGTGACGTTGGCGCTGCTCGCCGCGTTTGGCGCGGGCGCGTTCGGTTCGCTTATCTACGCGTTTTTGACTGTGACGCTCAAGGCAAACCAAAACGTCACCGGCTTGACGCTCACCATCTTTGGCACAGGCTTCGCCAACTTTTTCGGAGAGATGCTCATCGCCTCGACACATGGCGGAGCGCCGAAGCTCTCACCGGATTTTTCAGCGAAGCTCTCCGAGCTGATAATACCGGTATTATCCGATCTGCCCTTCGTCGGGCGCGCGTTATTTTCGCATAACCTGCTGGTCTATCTGGCGCTTGTAATCGCTTTTATCTGCTGGTTCTATCTCAAACATACGCGCGCCGGGCTGAACCTGCGCGCGACAGGCGAAAACCCCGCCGCAGCCGACGCGTCGGGGCTGAATGTCAACCGTATAAAATATATCAATATCATGCTCGGCGGCGGCATATGCGGTATCGGTGGCGCGTATATTTCGCTTATCAACGGTAACGGCGTTTGGAATAACGGCTGCATCAACGGGCAAGGCTGGATCGCCGTGGCGCTTGTCATCTTCGCAAGTTGGAGCCCCGCAAAGGCGATAACCGGTTCGCTCGTCTTTGGCGCATTCACCATCTTTCAGGTACGCGCGGGCGAGTTCGCCGCCACATTCCCGCCGCTGGCGTTCCTATCGTCTATCCCCAACGCGTTTTACGTGATGCTTCCCTTCCTTGTGACTGCTTTGGTGCTTATCATCACGTCGATACGCCAAAAACGCGAGGGCGCGCAGCCGGCGTCATGCGGCGTAAACTACTACCGCGAGGAACGGTAAGCATATAACTTGTAGGGCGACCTATGGTCGCCCGTTGCTTTTATTTCGTTGATTTATGGTACAATATGACTAAAACATTTACAAACAAATATCTTGGCGACCGTGAGTTCTGGGCTCGCACAATCAAGCTCGCCTTGCCC
>DHAH01000049.1:0-233 GCA_002397345.1 Clostridiales bacterium UBA4959 | reverse complement strand
TCAATCAAGCTCGCCTTGCCTATCGCTCTGCAAAACCTGTTGATGAGCATCTATTCGCTTGTTGATACGCTTATGGTTTCGCAGCTTGGCGACGTCGCACTTTCATCCGTGGGCATGGCAAGTCAGTGGGGCTGGCTTATGTCCCTTGTATTATTCGGCATGGCGTCCGGTTCATCGGTATTTATCTCGCAATACTGGGGTGTGCGCGACATTAAAAAAATCCACAATGTATA
>DHAH01000115.1:5451-5630 GCA_002397345.1 Clostridiales bacterium UBA4959 | reverse complement strand
GTCGTATAGCAACCCGGCGCGAAATAGTTGAGCTCGCCTTCTACGACTGGCAGCTTTTCACGCACAGCTTCGGCTTCATGAAAGAACTCGTGGAAAGTGCCGAACTTCACGCGCGGATAAATCGGCCACGACTGCATCTTGATCGCGGTTTCAACGTCGCGGCGGGTCGGTCCGCCGCC
>DHAH01000115.1:4147-5313 GCA_002397345.1 Clostridiales bacterium UBA4959 | reverse complement strand
TCGCGGCGGGTCGGTCCGCCGCCGTGGTCGCCGACGCCGTATACAACCAGTCCGGTCTTGAAACCCGCGCAGCGGCGGGAAATATCAACAAGCCCCGCGCCGATATGCGGTGTAATACCGCTGTTATACCAATACTGTTCGCGGTAAACGAGCAGTTCGCGACCGGAAATGCCGCGCCAGCGATAGAGCGCATTGTCGCCATTGAGCGCGCGGCAGTGATAATAATACTTCACGCCTCCGAAAGCGTCGATTTCGGGGATATTTCCGCTGTGACCGAAGGTGTCGGGTGAAAAGTCCACTTCAAGTTTGTCAGCGTCAACGTCCCAATTGTCGTGCAAATAGTTTTTAGTGTATTTGATATGCCGCAACAGCGATTCGGTTGTGGGCATATTTTTATCCGTCTCGACCCACGCGGAAGCGGTGATTTCCCAGCGCCCCTCGGCGATGCGCACTTTTATGCGCTCCATCAGCTCAGGTTCAAATTCCTCGACGATGCGGTAGACGGACGCCTGCGATTGCGAGAAGCAGAATTCGGGGTATTCGTCCATGATATTGAGCATCGTGCGGAAGGTTGCGAGCGTCGCGGCGACGGTTTCGTGCCAGCTCCACATCCAGTTCATGTCAATGTGCGCGTGACCGGCAAGGATCAGCTTGTATTCTTTCGCAGCCGAAGCGAGCGGAGCGAGGATTTCTTCCGCGCATGCGCACGCGGACTTGGTCAGCGCGCCGGCTTCATTCATCTCATCGGCGAGATAGTCGAGCGCCGCGTGTACTTCACCGTCAAAACGGTTATTCTCCGCACCTGACAGCCGGATGGCGAACTCAAGCTCGGATAATATACGCACGATATGCTCGGCAGGCGGCGTGATATGCTGCTGCTCAAGACGGGGTTGTCCGAAGCTTTCCTCATAACCGGATACCTCGCGATTACCGCCGACGCGCAGCTTAAGAGCTTCATATTTTTGGGCAAGAGTTTTTGACATTTTTGTTTCCTCCAAAAAATATTATCGGTAAGGAAAGGGGATGGGGATATGCCGAGAGTGTGTTAGCGTGTGCGCACGCTGATCACCACACCATGCAGTGATTAAGTTATGTAAATCAAACAGGCATGCTGCTGTTTGATAATATTGCCATGTCTGCGGGGTGTGGGGGGAGCTTCTCCCCCC
>DHAH01000115.1:0-4014 GCA_002397345.1 Clostridiales bacterium UBA4959 | reverse complement strand
GGGAGCTTCTCCCCCCACGCGTACCCCCGTTTCCCCGTATCCCCTGTACCCCCGTCACTCATAGCGACGGTGCTTTTTCCATGTGTCGAGCACGAGTTTGTAACGTTCGGGCGGCATACCGCGGAAGGGGACGTTACTGGTACAATAGATATAACCGCCGCCTTCTTTGCCGTATTTCAAGCAATATTCGGCGCTCTCGACGACTTCTTCGTCAGTTCCGGTCTGGATCAGGGCGCAGTTGACGTTTCCGCACAGGCAGACTTTATCGCCGACCAGCCGCTTGACCTCGCGGATGTCTACGCCCGCCATGGGGTCAAGACTGTGTAGCGCGTCGGGTTTGCATTCCACAAGCTGGTCGAGTATAGGCATGATGTTGCCGTCGGTGTGCTTGATCGTGTAGATACCGTCGCGGCGCGCGGCTTCGCAGATCTGCGCCAGATATGGCGTGACAAATTCGCGGAACATGTCCGGCGACAGGAAGGGTCCCGAGTTGTAGCAGTAATCGGAGCAGAGAAGCAGCACATCCAGCCCGCCTTCTTTATTACGGCGGTTGAACTCGATGGCTCTGTCCGCCATGCGCTGGGCTTCGGCTTTAACGGCGTCGGGATCGTCGGCGATACGGTATACAAAATCGTACATGTGCGTGCCGTCGGGGATCGAAAATGTGCCGTCGCCGTGCCCGCAGAGTAGACGTGTATCTCCTACACGTTCGCGGATACGTTTAACGAAGGTTTTCCATTCAAACGACTGCGGGTTACCCCAGCCGGGGAAATATGCCGGCATAAGCGCATAGTCCAGCTCGGTGTAAACATGCACGAAAAAGTCCGCGGTTTCGTCGATGAGCCGCTCACGTTCAAGCATGGAAAGTTTCGAGTAGTTTTCTTGCGCGAAGTCGGGCGGAATGAAATCGCGTCCGAAAAATTCCGGCGCGAGCTGGAACTCCAGCTCAAATGTCGGAACCTCGTCAGGTATACCGCGTTTCAGCGCTGTGATAGCGCGCTGCGCGGGTGTCATGGCAGGGATAGACATAAGTCATGTATCTCCTATAAGTGATATTTCTTTAAGTTACGCATATTATATCCTATATAAGCAGTAAAATCAAGAATGAAATAAAAAAATCTCATATTAAAAAAGCCGTGCCGCCTGTCCGGGTAAAAACCCGGACAGGCGGCACAAATTTGCAAAATTATTATATAGCAGTCGGGCGATCACGCCTCTCATATAAGTTCAGATGGGTATACGGCGCGACGAGGGCGTCGCGCCGTACATTTCGATTATTTGATAGGATGCACAATATTTATTAATCCCATGTCTGCGGGGTGTATCTTTCTCCGTTTACAGATTCCGCATCACATATTCTGTAAACGCCGCGCAGGTCGCTCCGGTATCGCGTCCGGTGATGCGCAGCGCCTTGTCTTCGAACATACAGAAATCCAGTGCTTTTGTCAACCGCCCGGACTCGGACTGACGTCCGATGTGCGACAGCAGCAGCGCGGCGGCGCGCAGCATCGAGCAGGGATCGGCATACATCGCGCGCCCTTCGGCGACCATACGGGGCGCGGAGCCGTGTATCGCTTCGAACATCGCATAGCGATCGCCGATATTGGCGCTGCCCGCCGTTCCGACGCCCCCTTGGAACTCGGCGGCTTCGTCGGTGAGAATGTCGCCGTAAAGGTTGGGCAGAATAAATACCTTAAAATCGGTGCGCCGCTTTTCATCGACGAGTTTCGCCGTCATAATGTCGATAAACCATTCGTCGGTCGTAATTTCGGGATATTCGCGCGCCATTTCTCCGCAAATTCGCAGGAATTTACCGTCGGTCGTCTTGATGACATTGGCTTTGGTCACAATAGAGACGCGGTTCTTGTTGTTTTTACGCGCGAACTCGAAAGCGAGTCGTGCGATACGCTCGGTTCCGGGCGTGGTTGTGATAGTGAAATCGACCGCAAGCTCGGGTGTGACATTAACTCCCTGACTGCCCACAGCGTAGCTGCCCTCGGTATTTTCGCGGAAAAACGTCCAATCGATGCCTTTGTCGGGTACCTTGACCGGACGCACGTTGGCGTATAGGTCGAGTTTTTTGCGCATCATCACGTTTGCCGATTCAATGTTGGGCCACGGATCACCCGCGCGGGGCGTCGTCGTCGGTCCTTTAAGGATTACGTCGCATTTATACAGCTCGTCAAGTACATCATCGGGTATCGCTTTGCCTTTCGCCGCGCGGTTCTCGATAGTCAACCCCTCAATGTCACGCAGCTCAACGCTACCGGCGGCTATTTCATCCGCGAGCAAGTGGGCGAGTATCTCACGCGCCGCGGCGCTGATCGTCGGGCCGATGCCGTCGCCGCCGCATACGCCGATTATGAGCTTGTCCAATTTTGAATAGTCGACCGTACCGCTCCGCGCTCCGATTTTATCCGCGCGTTCAAGCTGTCCGCGCAGCATTTCCTGAAATTTTTCTGTCGCCGCCGTTATCACAGCGTTGTATCTGTCTGCCATTGTTACCTCTTTTTTTATCATTTTTATAATTATATTATTACTTATGCATTGTATATTAAATTTGACGAAAGCTGCTGTTATCCACAATCCCCACAGAGTTTTCCACAGAAACAAGCTTAAACAATCCGCTATCTATACCTATCGGCGAGTTATCCACGGGGTGTTTCCACAGGCATGTGGAAACTTTCCACACAGGCGCGAACGAATTCTTCTTCACAATATGCCGCGAAAATTATATAAAACAAGTGAAAAATTATGCGGTGAATTGTCCGAAAACCAGCAAGTGGTAATAATAATTGTGATATTTACCTAAAAAATTTTATGCCTCGGCACCCGTCGCAACACCGTTCAGCGCAGCGTCCGCAAGGTTGCCGGCTCGCAGCTCGAATATCGCCTGCGCCGCTACCATCGCGCCGTTGTCGCCGCACAGCTCGCGCGGCGGTATATGCAGAAATATCCCGCGCTTTTCCGCGAGCCGCTCCAGTCCGCGACGCAGGTGACTGTTTGCGGTGACGCCACCCGCCGCGTATAATGTAAGCGCTTCCGTCCGGTCAAATGCCTGATCCAGCCGTTTTGTCACAGAGTCTACAATCGTCGTAGTAAGCGCCGCCGACAGTTCGGCGCGGTCCGGTTCGATGCCGCGCTGACGCAATCCATTGATGCGGTCGAGCGCGCTGGTTTTCAGCCCGCTGAACGAAAAATCTAGCGTTTCGCCCTCGATAGCGGCTGACGGCAGTTTATATGACGGCTTCGCTCCCGACGCGTAGAACTCACCCGCAAGCCTGTCCAGCTCCGCGCCGCCCGGATAAGGCAGACCCAGCACGCGCCCGATTTTGTCGAACGCTTCGCCCACCGCGTCGTCGCGTGTGCGGCCGAGCGTGACATAATCAGTCGCGCCGCTCATTAATAGAATCGATGTATGCCCGCCCGACGCGACAAACGCCAGCGCGGGTCCCTCTGAAGGGTATAACGCCCCCGGTCGTGTGGACAGGGCACCATGTTCGGTTTTTAAAAAATTCGCCGCGATGTGTGCTTTTATATGGTTAACACCAATGAGCGGCAGACCCCTTGTGAGCGCCAGCGCCTTCGCGAAGTTTACGCCGACAAGCAGCGCGCCGATAAGCCCCGGCGTATAGGTTACGCCCACCGCGCCTATCTCGTCGAGCGTGATGCCCGCGCACTCGAGCGCGTCATAGGTTATGCGGCTGATCGCTTCGGTATGCGCGCGGCTCGCGATTTCGGGCACAACGCCGCCATAACGCCGGTGCAGGTCAATCTGTGACGCGACGATGTTCGAGCGAATACACAGCCGCCCATCGGGGCAAGCTTCAACCACCGCCGCAGACGTTTCGTCGCAGGAGGATTCAATGCCTAAGATATACATGATTATAAATATTCCAATATTAATTTGATTTGTAGAAAATTGTTGTTTCCACCCAACATTGTAAATGTAATTTTATCTGCGGGGGTCTGGGGGTGGTCATTACCACCCCCAGCGTATCCTCGTATCCCCGT
>DHAH01000087.1:26762-26919 GCA_002397345.1 Clostridiales bacterium UBA4959 | reverse complement strand
AAACGGTTGCCGCCGCATTGACAGACGAAAAAATCGCGGAATACAAGCGGCTGGCATCGTATAACAAGCATAAACACAACTTGTTTTTCATCGGACGGGGGCAGGACTTCGCGCTTTGCTGCGAGGGCTCGCTGAAGCTTAAAGAAATATCCTATAT
>DHAH01000087.1:16862-26594 GCA_002397345.1 Clostridiales bacterium UBA4959 | reverse complement strand
GAAGCCTACGCCGCGGGCGAGCTGAAGCACGGCACGATCTCGCTGATAACCGAAGGTGTGCCGGTTATCGCCTGCATAACGGCGGAAGGCGTCGCCGAAAAGACGATAAACAATATAAAAGAAGTCAAAGCGCGGGGCGCGCATGTGATTCTCGCGGCAAAACACGGTATGTGCGAGAATGCGGACTTCTGCAACGATGTCATCGAGCTGCCCGACGCGCATGAGTTCGTTATGCCGATAGCAGGCATCGTACCGCTGCAGCTTTACGCCTATTATACCGCGGTAGAACGGGGCTGCGACGTTGACAAACCGCGCAATCTGGCAAAGAGTGTAACAGTAGAGTAGGGTAATTTATTTTAACCCATCTCTGTGGGGGTGTGGGGGGATCTTATCCCCCCGCGTGTACCTCCGTTCCCAAACCAAGCAGGAGGTTCAAATGCGTATCATTACAGGCACGGCGCGCGGGACGCGCCTTGAAACACTCGCGGGCGAGGCTACTCGCCCCACACAGGAGCGTATTAAAGAAGCGGTTTTCAGTATGATCCAATTCGATCTTGAGGGCAGGCGCGTTCTCGACTTGTTCGCCGGCTCTGGTCAGATGGGGCTGGAGGCGCTTTCGCGCGGCGCGGGAACGGCGCTGCTTTGCGACTCGGGTATCGACGCTGTCGATATAATCAAGCGCAACGCACAAAAAACCAAGCTTTGGAACAGGTGCCGCGTATTGCGCAGCGACGCGCAGGCGCTGATCCGTTCGCTCGCGCGTCGGGAGCAGTTTGATATTATCTTCGTTGATCCGCCGTATACGGACAAGTCTGTGGGCGATATACTCGGCAAACTGCACCGCGCGGAGATACCCGCGCCGGGCTCCGTCGTGATAACCGAGTGCGACATGCGCGACCCTGTCGACGCGGCAGGCTATATAATACGCCGCCACAACCGTTATGGCAGGGTTTATATAACGGTGTATGATTATGTGGGCGATAAAACGGAGGGCGCGGAGGTTATCGGTGAATGAAGTGCATTATTCCGGGCAGCTTTGACCCTGTCACAGTCGGACATGCTGATATTATAAATCGCGCCGCGCTTTTATTCGGCGAAGTTTACGCGGTGGTGTTCGACAACAGTGACAAGCGGTATACATTTACATCACAAAAGCGGCTTGAAATGCTGCGTTTGTCATGCGCGGAGCTGCCAAATGTTACGATCGGACTGTCGGACGGGATGCTTGTCGATTACATGCGCGACCATGAGATAAAATATATCGTCAAGGGTGTACGGGGGATGGTTGATTTCGATTATGAACTGGGACTGGCTAATATCAATCGCTCGTTCGACCGCGAGGTTGAAACGATATTAATACCCTCGAAGCCGGAATTTTCGCATATCAGCTCCACGGTTGTCCGCGAGCTGATTAAATATAAAAAACCGCTGCACGGTTATATTCCCGAATCCGTGATAACACTGCTTGATAATTAGTCGAAAAATGGAATAACGTGGAAATCATAGTGTGCTGATAGATGTCGAAAATATGTTCTGATTACGCGAAAACGCGGAGAAAAGATGTTCTTTTCTCCGCGTTTATTTTGTGTTTATATCGAATAAATTTATAAAACCGTATTGCAAAACTTCGCTGTATACCGTATAATTATATACGGGTGGAGTGAAGTGTCACAAAGTGGGGACATGCATGCGAGTAAAGCAAAAGAGCTTCACAAACCAAAATCGATTGAAATTAAATTTATCCGAGTGCCGAACAGGGCATTATTCCCGCTTATACAGCGGGTAAAATTCCACTAATGTGAGGGAAGGCGGCGGCGCGATATGTTTTTGGGCGAATACAGCCATATGCTCGATACCAAAAACCGCGTGACGCTGCCCTCGAAACTGCGCGACGAGATGGGCGGGCGCGCGGTGCTGACAAAAAGTATAGACAAGTGCGTTTCGGTGTATAATACCGCCGCGTGGGCAACGTATACAGCCAAGCTTGACGCGCTGCCGGGCACCGAAGCGAGAGCGCTCAAACGGTTTATCTATTCATCCGCGTTCGAAGCGGAGTTTGACGCGCAGGGCAGGATACTCATACCCGCCAATCTGTGCGAATACGCGGGACTGGATAAAAACATCAAGGTTATCGGCGCGGGCGACCATGTGGAGCTGTGGAGCGAAACGGTGTGGAACGAAAACCAATCGGCAGCCGATACCGCGGAGATGGAAGCAATGATGATAAGACTCGGTTTTTAACCGGGCGGGACGCCGGCGTAAAAATACGCGGGCAAATAAGCGAATGATCAAAACAAGGTTTATGATAATAAAGAACGATAATACATGACAGTATTATTATGGAAAATAAAAAATGGAATTTAGTCACAAACCGGTCATGGCTGACGAGTGCATAGCCGGACTTGATATAAACCCCGACGGTATATATGTCGACTGCACTGTGGGCGGCGGGGGTCACTCGGCGCTGATCGCGAGCCGCCTTAATGAAGGCAAGCTGATAGCGCTTGACCGTGACCGCGACGCGATACAGGCGGCAAGCCGCAGATTATATGCCTACAGCGAAAAAATTATATTTATTAACAGTAATTTTAACGAGATAAAAGAGATACTGGGCTCGGTTCGGCCAAACGGCGCTTTGATCGATTTGGGTGTGTCGTCATATCAGCTTGACAACCCCGATCGCGGATTTTCATATATGAAAGACGCGCCGCTGGATATGCGCATGGACCGCCGCGACACCATGACAGCGTATGACGTTGTCAACGGCTACAGCGCGGACAGACTGACAAAGATAATACGCGAATATGGCGAGGAACGTTACGCCAGCCGAATAGCGGGCAAAATTATCGCGGCGCGCGCGTCGTCGCCGCTGCGTACCACAACGGAATTGGCGTCGGTGATAGCTTCCGCTGTGCCGGAGCTGCCTCGCGGAAATTACAGAACGAGAAACGGTCAGAATAAAAGTTATTCACATCCGGCGAAGCGCACTTTTCAGGCGATACGCATCGAGGTCAACGGCGAACTTGAGGTCATCTCGCCGACGATACGCGATCTCGTATCGGCGCTGGCGCCCGGCGGCAGGCTCGCGGTTATAACCTTCCATTCGCTGGAGGACCGTATTGTCAAGCAGGTTTTTGCGGAATTGCAGAAGGGCTGCACCTGTCCGCATGATTTTCCCGTGTGTATATGCGGAAAAAAGCCTGTGATTGCTTTAGTGAATAAAAAGCCGCTCACGCCCTGCCGCGAGGAACTGGAGGACAACCCCAGATCGCACAGCGCGAAGCTTCGAATTGTAAAAAAATTATGAACGATGCGTGCTCATATTTAAATTTTAATATTTATCTGGTATAATGTGATGGATTACAGACAGGGGGACACGCGTTTGACATATGATACCTCGTATCGTGCTGATGAAACCGTTAAAAAATACGGTTTAGCCGGCAATAATATGTCATCCGATGGAACGGCAGCCGTCCGCGGTTTAAATAACCGTGGTTTTGTGGGTGTCGGCGCAAAACAGGCTAACCGGAACACACAATATTTTTCCGGTGTCGCGGGTGTTTCCGGAAATACCGCGGACAGGCTCCGTGGTCACGCTGAACCGCACGGCGGCGCGGGTCGCGTAAGGACAGGCGAAGCAAGCGCCTCTGGCGAGCTGCGCAGACGCAGATCGGTGAGCCGGACGCCGGACATGTCGAGCCCGCACGCGCGCAGGGAAGCCCCTTCGGTATCGCTCGGAGCGGTCGGACGTGCGCAGACGCAGGTAAAGGTCAAGCTTAAAATCGCGGAGCCCCGCATACATACCATAGCGCAAACCGAGGGCAAACCCTTTCCGGTGGCGTTTATCTTCACAACACTGCTGTGCTCGATGCTGTTTTTGTATATGATATACAACCTCGTGCGTATCAATGAGTATACAATCGACATTTCTTCGCTCAATAAAAAAATGTCGACGCTGACTGCGGCGCAGACCGAGCTGACATTGAAGCTGGAGCGCAAAAACGATTTGGTGGAGATCGAGCGTGTCGCTACCCAGGAATATGGGATGGTCAAACGCGATAAAGTCACAAAGCAGTATGTGAACGCGGGGAGCGGCGACGTTATCGAAACGGCGCCGGCAAAACCGGATGACGAAACCTCGCCTGACGGGCTGTCGTCGCTGATGAGCGCCATATCACGGAATTTCGGAGACTTAATTAAATAATCTGACAATTGATATTTAACAATTAACAGTTGCAGGAAAAATTATTCATAAATAATATATATCAATAATATTATAATTTGAGGGCGGCGCGTGGAGATTAATAACCGTGCACTTGCTCTCAAATTTATAATTTTAGGGCGAAATCGCCTTAAAACTTGCTTGCACGCGCGACATGAATCCGCGAAACCGGGGGGGATATTCCATAAAATCGAAAATAGTTAACGAAAATAAAGGCATAAAGGGAATTAATAAAAAGACCGCGGTGCGCAGCGCGATTATACTTATGATATGCGTCGTGGCGTGGGCAGGGGTTGTTTTTCAACTGTTCAAGCTTCAAGTTGTGGATTATGACAAGTACCAGACCAAGGTGCTCGACAACATCCAGCGCGAAACGACGCTGAAAGCGGAACGCGGGATTATATATGACCGCAACATGGTGCAGCTTGCGACAAACTACACCGTTTACCGCGTGTTTATCTCGCCGCGCGATATCAAGGACGAGGAGCAGGAAAGACTTGTCGCAACCGGGCTTTCCGAGCTGCTGGGCGTCGATTATAACATGGTGATCGATCGCGCGAGGCGAAAAAGACGCGCGGACGAAACGATAAAGAAAAATGTTTCGGAGGAAGACGCAGACAAGCTGCTGCAGTTCATTACCGAAAAAGAACTGAACTCGCAAATCCATCTTGAAGCGTCGACCAGCCGTTATTATCCATATAAATCACTTGCCGCGCAGGTTGTCGGCGTGGTGGGCACCGACGGCGGTCTGATCGGGCTGGAGCTGGAATATAACAGCTATCTTTCCGGCTCGTCCGGGCGTTACCTGACCGCGCGCAACGCGAACGGACTGAGCATGCCCTATAAATATGACACCTACATAGACGCGTCAAACGGCGCGAACCTTGTCACCACCATCGATTTGACCCTCCAAAGCATGCTGGAGAAGGAGCTGGAGAAAACCTACACCGATTCCATGCCGCTGAACCGCGTGACGGGTATAGCGATGAACCCTAAAACGGGGGCTGTGCTCGCAATGGCAACATATCCGTCGTTTAATTTAAACGAGCCGTATATATTAACTCCCGAATTCAAGAAAAAGCTTGATGAAAGCGGATTTGCGCCGGAAAGCGACGAGTATAAGACACTGTACACCACGCTGCTTTATACGATGTGGAAGAACAAAGCGGTATCGGAGCTGTATGAGCCGGGCTCGACGTTCAAGATCATTACGTCTGCGTCGGCGCTGGAAGAAAACGTCGTAAAACTTACCGATATGTTTACCTGCACCGGAGCGCTTTTTGTGGAGGGCTATGGAAAACCCATACACTGCCACAAGCGCACCGGGCATGGCACCATGCCATTTGAAGTGGGGCTCCAGCAGTCGTGCAACCCGACACTGATGCAGGTCGCGGCAAGACTGGGCAGAGAAAAATTCTACAACTATTTCAAGGCGTTCGGTTATACGGAAAAAACGGGCATAGATTTGCCCGGCGAAGCGAATTCGTATTACCACGCGTACAATAACTTCAACCAAGTCGAACTGGCGGTGTATTCGTTCGGTCAAACATTTAAGGTCACACCGCTCCAGCAGCTCACGGGTATCAGCACAGTCGCGAACGGCGGCAATCTGATAACGCCTTATGTGGTCGAAAAGCTGGTGGACGACGACGGCAACGTGTTAATGTCCCATGAAACAGCCGTCAAGCGTCAGGTTGTCAGCACGGATGTGTGCAATGAATTGACGGGCGTGCTCGAACGCGGCGTATCAGGCGACGGCGGCGCCAAAAACGCCTATGTGCCGGGTTATAAAGTCGCCGCAAAGACGGGTACCTCCGAGGTGCAGGATATTCGCAACGAAGCGGGCGAGTCATATCTCCGCGTCGGTTCGTGCGTGGCTTACGCGCCGGCGGACGATCCGCAGATCGCAATTATTATCGTCGTTGACCAGCCCCAATGCGCAAGCGTATACGGCAGCATCGTTGCCGCGCCGTATATATCGTCGTTCCTCAACGAGGCGCTGCCTTATATGGGCGTCGAGCGCCATTACTCCGAGGACGATCTGGCGCGTATCGCGATTACGGTCGGCGATTATGTCGGTATGGAAGCGTCAAAAGCCAAAACCAAGATAAATTCACTGGGCGTGGGGGTCGAGATCAAGGGCGAGGGCGGCATTGTGAAGTATCAGATGCCTGCCGCGGGCGAAAATATCAATAAAGATACGGGTAAAGTTATACTTTACTGCGGTGACGAGATCCCGCTCGGAAGTGTCACAGTGCCGAATGTCACGGGTATGACAGCCACCAAGTGCAACCAGACATTATTAAACTACGGGCTGAATATATTTATTGACGGGACGACCAACTATGATATAGCCAGCGGCGCGCTGGTCGTCGCGCAAAATCCCGCGGCGGGTGAAAAGGTCGCGGCGGGTACCGTCGTCACCGTAACGCTGCGTTATATGGATGGCACGGCGAATTAATTTATAATTGACAATTTACAATTGACAATTGATAATTGACAATGCGGGAACGAGATGTGTTGAGGGCGGTGACCGCCCTCAACCCTAGCCCTATAATTGAATTATTAAAGAGCATCCCCATATTAATGATGTGACTACCATTAATATGAATCTACCCTTTTTTGCGGGGGCGCGGGGGTGGTCCGGGTCAAGCGCTCTTGACCCTGCACCCACCGCACATACTCCCGTTCCCCCGTTCCCTAAAAGCTCAAGGATGTTAAAATTTTACGGCTTTATTTTAACGTTCGGGAGTGATATAATTGAAGTTGTCAAGACTGCTGTTCGGTGTGGAGGTACGCGGGGCGTCGCTGGGCGGATTCGTACTGGACCGCGATATTCCCGCCGTGTGCTCCGATTCGAGGAAGGTTACAAAAGACTGCCTGTTCATTTGTCTGCGCGGCATACACGACGACGGTCACGCCCACGCCGCGGCGGCGCTGGAACGCGGCGCAGCTATGCTGATCTGCGAGAGAGGGCGCGAGGTTATACTGCCAAACGGCTCGCCGTATGTGCTGGTGGACGACACGCGCTCGGCATGCGCAAAGATATGGAACAACTTCTGCGGCGACCCCGCGTCGCGCCTTTGCGTCACGGCGATAACAGGCACGAACGGCAAGACGACGACCGCCTGCCTGCTGCAAAGGATTTATCAGACCGCAGGCGACA
Source organism: Clostridiales bacterium UBA4959 (assembly GCA_002397345.1). Classification (GTDB taxonomy): domain Bacteria; phylum Bacillota; class Clostridia; order Oscillospirales; family CAG-272; genus DTU078. The sequence continues at coordinate 19,206 of DHAH01000087.1, read as the reverse complement.
CATTCGCGGAATGGGACGACGCGGAGCCGGCAAACCGCTTTTCCGACACAAGAATGATAGGCACATTGACGGGCACGCTGACTACCCCTGATCCCGATGAGCTATATCCGCTGCTTGCGGATCTTGCGTCGGACGGCTGCGACAATGTGGTTATAGAAGCGTCGTCACACGCGCTGGCGCTGGGTAAACTCGACGCGCTGATGCCCGAGTACGCGGTGTTCACCAATCTCAGCACCGAGCATCTGGATTTTCACGGTACGATGGACAATTATTTCGCGGCAAAGGCAAAACTGTTCCGCATGGCGCGGCTGGGCATCGCAAACGCCGACGACGCATATTTCCCCCGACTGTTGTCGGAAGCCGCGTGTCCGATAAAAAGCTATTCAATGTACGGCGCCGACGCCGATTACAGAGCGGTCGATATAAAATCGCGCGGTACATACGGCTCGGACTACACGCTGGTCACACCGGAAAGCGGGACTGCACGCGAAATCGCACGCGAAATCGCACGCGAGATCGCGATTCATACCCCTCTGTGCGGCGCGTTCAATGTCGCAAACACGCTCGCGGCGGCGGCGACAGCGCTCGAGGCGGGCATCCCGGGCGAAATTGTGGCGGCGGGCATCGCGTCGTTTGACGCTGTGAAAGGTCGGTTCGAGCAGGTAAACGCAACGCGCGGGCTGGGTTTCGACGTTTTTATCGACTTTGCGCACACACCCGACGCGCTGACTAATATTTTAAAGACGGCGCGCGCTGTCGTGAAACCCGGCGGACGGCTGACCGTGCTGTTCGGGTGCGGGGGCGACCGCGATCCGTTCAAGCGCCCGGTGATGGGCAAAATAGCGTCGTCGCTCGCCGATTTTACGGTGATTACCTCTGATAACAGCCGCTCGGAGCAGCCATCCGCGATAATATCGCAGATATTAAAGGGCTTCGACCGCGAACGCCCGCATACAGTGATCGAAAACCGCCGCGATGCGATTTTTTACGCGCTGGAGAATGCCCGCGAGGGCGATCTGATCCTGCTGGCGGGCAAGGGACACGAAAATTACGAGCTGACCGCGTCGGGCAAGCGCCATTTCGACGAGCGCGAAATCGTCGCCGAATGGGTGAACGGGCGCGGCGCGGGGGACGGCGACGCCCCGTAAAACGATAAAATTCGGTAATTTCGGGAGAATATAAATATCTGATGAAACTCATCTTAGGTGAAACAAAACCGTTTGTCATAGATACCGCCGTATTGGGCGCGTCAGCGCGGGGCGGCGAGGTCGTGCGTGTATGCGGCGTGACAACCGATTCGCGCAAGGTTAAGCCGGGCGATTTGTTCGTCGCGCTGCGCGGCGGGCGCTTCGACGGCAACGATTATACGGCGGCGGCGCTGGAAGCCGGCGCGGCGGCGGTGCTCACCCAGGAACACGGCAGTGCGGACGGCGCCGGCGCCTGGATCGCCGTGCGGGACACGCGCGAGGCGCTTCGGAAGATCGCGGGGGCCTACCGCGCGAAATTCCAGATCCCCGTGGTCGGCGTCACGGGCAGTGTGGGGAAAACCACCACGAAGGAAATGATCGGCCTTGCGCTTTCCGCCGGATTGCGCGTCATGAAAACCGAAGGAAATTTCAACAGCCAGATCGGCGTGCCGCTGACCGTTTTCCGCCTTTCCCCGGAGCATCAGGCGGCCGTCGTCGAGATGGGGATGAGCGATTTCGGGGAGATGGGCCGGATCGCGCAGGTCGCAAGGCCGACCTGCGCCGTCATGACGAACATCGGGATGTCCCATCTGGAAAACCTGAAGACCCGGCAGAATATCCGTTCGGAAAAGCTGCACATCACCGACTGCTTTACGAAGGATTCCGTCCTGTTCCTGAACGGCGACGATCCGNNTGGAAGCCGGCGCGGCGGCGGTGTTGTGCGAGCGCGCGCCTGAAGACACGCGCGGCAATATCATTTTAGTCGACGACACACTGCGCGCGCTGGGGCGGCTTGCGAACGCCTACCGGCGGCATGTTGAGCCGCGTCATGTCGTCGCGGTGACGGGCAGCGTGGGCAAAACGACGACGAAGCAGCTTATCTATTCCATACTTTCCGAAAAGTACAACGCGCATAAAACCGAAGGCAACCTCAACAACCAGATCGGGCTGCCGCTGTCGGTGCTGGATATGCAGCCCTGCTGCGAAGCGGCGGTTTTCGAGCTGGGCATGAGCGCGCGGGGCGAGATAGCGGCGCTGTCAAAGATTGCGGAGCCCGACATCGCGGTGATTACAACCATTGGTACCTCGCACATCGAGCATCTCGGTTCGCGCGAAAATATCCGCGACGCGAAACTGGAGATCCGCGAGGGGCTGCG
>DHAH01000087.1:11780-16747 GCA_002397345.1 Clostridiales bacterium UBA4959 | reverse complement strand
AGCTGCGTCCGGGCGGGACGCTGATATTGAACGGCGACGAGCCGCTGCTCGGCGGTATCTATAGCGCGGTTTATGTATCGCGCGCTGATGCCGGCGCGGATTATTATTATCAGGTAACCTCGCAGGACGCGGGCGGCGTGACGTTTGACGTTTCTTACAACGGTAAAACCGCGCGCGGACTGTATGTCCCCTCTCCCGGCGATCACATTGCGCTCGACGGCGCGCTTGCCTTCGCGGCGGGCATCGCGGCGGGCGCGGATGAGGACTGCATAGCGCGCGGGTTGGCGAAATACACGCCGACAGGGATGCGTCAGCACATAGACGAGTGGAACGGCATTAAAATAATCGCCGATTGCTATAACGCTTCACCGGAGTCGATGAAGGCGTCGCTGGCGGTGTTAACAGCCAACGCTGTTTTAACCGCCAACGCCGCGCCGGACGGCGGACGCGCTGTTGCGGTGCTGGGCGATATGCTCGAGCTGGGCGTGCAGTCGCCCGCGCTCCACCGCGAGGTGGGAGAGGAAGCCGCGCGGCTGGGGGTCGATTTGCTGTTCACCTTCGGCGAGGGCGCTCTTGAAATCGCGGCGGGCGCCGAGTCGGCGGGTATGGACAGCGACTGTATTTATAAAATCTCCGACACCGGCGATTCTGCGGCTGCGGCGGCTGCGGCGGCGCTGCGGAACGAGTTAAAGCCGGGCGATACGGTGCTGTTCAAAGCGAGCCGCGGCACGGCGATAGAGCGCGTAATGTATAAATTGACAATTGACATTTGACATTGCGGGGCGCATGCGCGCCGTTATCTTGACAGTTATTAAAAATATTACAGGTAGACATTATTTATGGAAATTGTCATCTTCGTTGTGAGCATCATATTAAACTTCACGCTGACCGCGTTGATTCTGCGGTTCCTGATACCGGCGCTGAAAAGTTTAAAAATGGGTCAAAAGATACTTGATATCGGTCCGCGCTGGCATAAATCAAAAGAAGGCACGCCGACAATGGGCGGGCTGTCCTTCATCGCCGCGTGCGTGCTGACCACCGCGGTCACCGTGACATTCATGGCGCTGCGCGATGGTCCGGAGAGCTGCACGGCGCTGCTGCTCACGCTGGCGATGGCATTAGCGAACGGCGCGATCGGCGTGTTCGACGATATGGTAAAGTTTTCGCGCAAGCGCAACGAGGGTCTGCGCGCAAGCCATAAATATATGCTCCAGCTCCTCGTGGCGGGGCTGTACCTGTTTTACATGCAGATGACGGGCAACCTGTCCACCGAACTGTACATACCGTTTGTCGGTATGACCTTCGACCTTGGTATATGGTATTATGTGATAGCGCTGCTGGTTTTGACCGGCATTGTCAACAGCGTGAACCTCGCCGACGGCGTCGACGGACTGGTCGCGTCGGAAACTACTGTGGTTGGCATATTCTTCGCGTCGGCGGCGTTTTATATGGGCAATTTCCACGCGGCGTTCGTCGCGGCGCTTGTGATAGGCGCGTGTCTGGGCTTTTTAACATACAATTTCCCGCCCGCAAGGGTGTTCATGGGCGACACCGGTTCGCTGTTTTTGGGCGGAATGGTCTCCGGGCTGGCGTTTATGCTGAATAATCCGCTGATTATACTCCTCGCCGGCATTATGTATGTGGTTGAAAGCGCGTCGGTGATAATTCAGGTCACCAGCTTCAAGCTCACGGGCAAGCGCGTGTTCAAAATGTCGCCCATCCACCACCATTTCGAGATGTGCGGCTGGAGCGAATTAAAAATAGACGGCGTATTTACGCTGATAACGGCGCTGGCCTGCACAGCCGCCTGGTTTGGGCTGTAAGGGTCAAGCGTCCGATATGCGACAAATCGCAGGGGAGGTGAACAGCTATTAATACCAACAAACGGCAGGAAAATATGCGGCGAGATATGGATACGCAGCGGCATATAAATAAGCAGGGACAGCACAGAACGCCCGGCGTCGCACCGCGCCGTATCATTGCCAATCGCGGCGAGGAAGCAAAAAAATTCAACAGCGCGCCGGTTAAACCCGCTAACCACGCCGCCGCCGCCAACAATGCGCCAGCCGCGCAAAACCGCGTTTCCGCGGGTCTGATTAAACCGGAGGACATCATCCGTATCCGCGGCGGGGTCGACAGGCCGATGCTGCTTATCATCATACTTCTTATCAGCTTCGGGACGGTGATGGTGTTCAGCTCCAGCTTTCCGTTCGCGCTGTCTAAATACGGCGACAGTTATTATTTTATTAAAAAGCAGCTTTTATTTATTGCTGTCGGCTCGATAGGCATGATGGCGGCGATCATGTTTGATTATCGCTGGATAAAAAAAGTCACGACTTATGTTTATGTGGCGGCGCTTATATTGCTTGTGGCGGTGCTTGTCACCAGTATGGGCTCCAGCTCCGGCGAAGCGAAGCGCTGGATTGAATTCGGTTCGATACGATTCCAGCCCTCGGAATTCATGAAATTGGCGCTGGTTTTGATGATAGCGAAATATATGTCCAACCATACGGATGAGATAACCGATTACAGCAACTTCTGGCGTTCGTCATGGCACGGTTTTTTCGTTCCGTTCGGGTTTACCGCGCTTGCCTGTCTGCTTGTCGGGCTTGAAAAACACTTTTCCGGCACAATCATCATGTTCCTCATCGGCATGGTGGTGATTTTCGCGGGCGGCTCGCGCAAATTCTGGTTTTTGATCGGCGGCGGCGGGGCGGCGGCTGTAATTGTTCCGGCGATGCTTTTTATTGATTACGCCAAACTGCGTATCGACACCTGGCTGCACCCTGAAAATTACGCTACTGACAATGAAATTTGGCAGACCCTGCAGGGGCTGTACGCGGTCGGATCGGGAGGCTGGTTCGGCGTGGGTTTGGGTTACAGCAGGCAAAAACATATGTTCGTATCGCAGCCGCAGAACGACTTTATCTTCTCGATAATATGCGAAGAACTGGGTTTCGTCGGCGCGCTGGCGGTAATAGTTCTGTTTACAATGTTTGTATGGCGCGGCGTCGTCATTGCGCTGAAAGCGCCCGATACATTCTCCTCGCTTGTCGTAATCGGCATAATCAGTCAGGTCGCCATTCAGGCGATCCTGAACATGATGGTGGTAACAAACATAATCCCCAATACCGGAATCAGCCTGCCGTTCTTCAGCTACGGCGGCACGTCGCTCGCCATGCTGATGGGTGAAATGGGTATCGTTCTGTGTATATCGCGATATTCATATCAAGAGAAATAGGCGTAAAACATTTACGAACCTGTAGGGCGGGGGCTTGCCCCCGCCGCTTGGGCATTTAAACGGCGGGGGCAAGCCGCCGCCCTACGAGATATAACGTTAATATCAGTCAGGACATAATTTTATGAGAATAATTTTTTCCGGCGGCGGTACGAGCGGGCATGTCAATCCCGCGATCGCTATCGCCGACGCGGTCAAGCGCGCCGAGCCCGATTCGGAGATATTGTTCGTCGGCACCGGACGCGGCATCGAAAACAAGCTCGTCCCGGCGGCGGGCTACAGGCTGGAGCATGTCGAAATCCAGGGACTGCGCCGCAGCCTGTCGCTGTCCAATATAAAGACACTTTGGCTTGCCCTCACCTCGCCGGGCAAGGCAAAGAAGCTGATCCGCGCGTTTAAGCCCGACATCGCGGTCGGCACGGGCGGCTTTGTCTGCTGGCCGGTCATCAAAGCGGCGGCGGGCATGGGCATACCCACGGCACTGCACGAGTCAAACGCCCTGCCCGGCGTGGCGGTAAAAATGCTGGAGGGTTACGCCGACGCGATATTCACCAACTTCGAGGAATCGGTAAAGCATCTGCGCCATCCCGAAAAGGTAATACGTGTGGGCAACCCGCTGCGCGGCGACTTTTCGTCGTATGATTACAGCACGGCGCGCGATAAATTGGGTATCACGGGCAAATATCGCACGTTCATCCTGTCCTGCGGCGGCAGCATGGGTGCGGAGCGCATAAACGACGAGGTGCTCTGCTTCATGCGCGATTATGTGGCGTCCCACCGCGACGTGCTGCATATCCACGCCTCCGGCGCGCTCGAATATCAAGCCGCGAAAGCGAAATTCGCCGAATACGGCTTGGAGGGCGTTCCAAACGTACAGCTTGTGGAATATATATACGACATGCCATTGAAAATGGCGGCGGCGGATCTTGTGATAAACCGCGCGGGCGCGGTGACAATCTCAGAGCTTGCGCTTTTGGGCAAGCCCGCGCTTATCATCCCCTCGCCCAACGTGACCGACAACCACCAATATAAAAACGCGAAGGTGCTTGCCGACGCGGGCGCGGCTGTAATGCTGCAGGAAAGCGAGTTGGCGCCCGGCGTTTTTTGCTCCGCGGTCGAGTCAATTATAAACGACAGGGCTAAAATGCGCGCCATGCAGGCTAACTTTAACAAGTTCGCCATAAAAAACGTCGATATAAAGATATATGATGAGTTAAAAAAACTTGTAAAATCAAAATAACTATGTTATAATAATATGTATGATTATATTTGACGGTGCGCAGCGGCTGCTGCAGCCGCGGGCGTCGCGCCATACAGCAGATTATAACAAATGACAAATGCGGAAATTATAAACCAGAATTCGTTTCTGCGTCTGAAAACTAAAAACGTCCGCAGAGCGGCCTTACGCCGTATTTTTTATATACTGATAACGGCGGTGCTGTGTACGCTGTTCGCGGTTATTTGCGCGGCTTTGTTTTTTAAAATTCAAACGATAGAGGTCGCGGGCAACAGTATCTACGACTCGGACAAGCTAATCGCCATCTCGGGCATAAAAACCGGGCAGAATCTTTATTCTGTTTCGTCAAGTAAAGTAACTGCGAATATTAAAGGCGCCTGTACATATGTAAGTTCGGTAAAAGTCCGCCGCAGACTGCCCTCGACGCTCGTCATCGAGGTGCAGGAGGACACAGCGGCGTATTATATTAAGCTCGCGGGCGAATATTACACA
>DHAH01000087.1:2123-11687 GCA_002397345.1 Clostridiales bacterium UBA4959 | reverse complement strand
GGCGAATATTACACATTGTCGCCCGACCTGCGCGTGCTGGGTCGCTCGGACAGCGCGGACGAGCTGATAGCTTTAAATCCCGGTATCAAATATATTGCCGTGCCGGAGCTGAGTTACTGCGTTGTCAGCGGGACGCTGAAATTCCGCAGGGGATTAAATTTCAAGTTCGCGCAGAATCTGATGACCGATATAAGACTGTGGGATATGTACGACTCGGTCGATTATATAGATTTTTCCGACAAATTTTCCATTCAGATAATCTGCGGCGGCGGAAAGTACAAAATTATGCTCGGCGACAAAGAAAACATTCCGACTAAATTGAAGTTCGCCAAGGCGATAATCGATACGTCGCTTAAGGGCGATGAGGCGGCGCAAATCAGTGTCGAATATACCGACAGCGCGGTAGTCACGCTGGAAAACGAGCTGTTTAAAATCGCGGATTAAATAAAATAAGCTGAATTTCACATAAATATAAAAATATATTACAAAAAAGTATTGCAAAATTCGTATAAAAATATTATCATATATATGACGCGTTTTTAATTTGAATGGTTTTATAAAAAAACAGCGCGCCACAACAGTCGTATTATATAAAATAAAGATATTTTTATGATTTTTAAGAAACGATTTCAGGAGGATATATAACATGCCTTTCGAGCTTGAGGAAAATTATGAAAGCGGCATTAATATCAAGGTAGTAGGCGTTGGCGGCGGCGGAAACAACGCGATCAACAGAATGATCGAAACAAATATTCGCGGCGTTGAATTCATTGCGATCAACACAGATAAGCAGGCGCTCATGCAGTCCGCCGCTTCGCATAAAATTCCTATCGGTGAAAAAATAACGAAGGGTCATGGCGCGGGCGCAAATCCCGACATCGGGGCGCGCGCGGCGGAGGAGAGCACTGACGAGATCGTCGGCGCGCTGAAGGGCGCGGACATGGTGTTCATCACCACGGGCATGGGGGGCGGCACCGGTACGGGTGCGGCTCCTGTAATCGCGAAAATCGCGCGCGAGCTTGATATCCTCACGATCGGTATCGTCACCAAGCCCTTCCTTTTCGAGGGCCGTAAACGCATGGAAGCCGCCGAGGCGGGTATAAGCCGTTTGCGTGACTGCGTTGACTCGCTGATCATAATCCCCAACGAGCGTTTGAAACAGATCTCCGAGACGCGTATCACGCTTCAAAACGCGTTCTCCGAAGCGGATAATGTGCTGCAGCGCGGCGTTAAGGGCGTATCCGATTTAATAAACGTACCCGGTCTTATCAACCTCGACTTCGCCGACCTGACCGCCGTCATGCAGAACGCGGGAGCGGCTCATATGGGTATCGGCTCCGCGTCGGGCAAGGACAAAGCGGAGGAAGCGGCGAAGCTCGCTATCACCAGCCCGCTGCTTGAAACAACGATCTCAGGCGCGCGCGGCATAGTGCTCAACATAACGGCGTCCCCTGACATAGGACTTGAGGAAGTCGATACTGCCTCGACGATTATAACCAACGAAGCGCACCCCGACGCGACGATCATTTGGGGCGCAGTATTCGACAACACGCTCGAGGATACGATAAATATTACCGTCATCGCGACCGGATTCGACACAGCAAATGAGGAGCACAACGCGGCGGCAAAAGCTGACCCTAAAAAGCCCGAGTCGCTTACGCGAATAGGCGGCGGGAAATTCACCGCGCAGTCGCAGCAGGCACAGCAGGCGCGCGGCGGCGCCAAACCTGATCCGAAGAACGCCGAGCCGGAACCGGAAAAAGAAGAAGGCGTCGACAACGGCATTTCTGACAGCGATTTCGACGATATAATGAATATTCTCAAGAAAACGCGCAAACAGGATCCTTACGGCAAATAAAAACGCGATTTTCGCGTGAAATTGCGTATAACGCAAAGATTTATCTTGACAAATCGCCGCGCGTGTGGTATAATAGCAAAGCGTTTTGAGAGAGATGTCAGTTAAAAGTAAATTGAATCAATGAAATTTATATCCCGCCCTTTGCGGGGCGGGATATGTTTGCCCCTGTAGCTCAGTTGGCAGAGCACTTGACTTTTAATCAAGTTGTCCGGAGTTCGACTCTCCGCAGGAGCACCAAATATAAAACCAGTGCGATAGGCTATCTTTTAGTTTATCGCACTGGTTTTTTACGTGTTGATATACGTATGTTATAACAATAAAACAACGGTTTAGCTTGATTGCAAATACAATAAAACATAACCGAATACAAGTAAAAGGTGGGAGCAACGATGGGAGTAAAAAGTGGGAGTGGAATAACAGATGCGGTTACGGCTCTCATCCGGGCAAAAGCATTTTTGCTTATGGGAAATTATTTTTGTTGAGCTGCACGCGAACAAGCTTGCGGAGCGGATAAAAGCGGGATAAAACATGGGACAAACAAGGGACGACTTCCGATAAAATCTATGATATAATGTTATCATGCGCGACGGGTGTGGGAACTGCACTCGGCGCGTAATTTATTTTACGGGAGGGCGGTTTTATGACTTGGGAGATAGTGCTTGGTATCATTGCGATGTGCGGAGCGGGGGTGACGCTCGGTGGAGTGCTTGCAAAGCTCGTTCACACACTGACGCGGCTGGATGTGACGCTGGCGTCACTGGATAAATCGGTGGGTGAGGACAGGCAAATGAACATAAGCGAGCATAAAATGATGTGTGGGAGGCTCGAAAATCACGAGGTCCGTATTTCATCAATCGAACACGGGATGGAACATGAAAGGAAAGGATGACAATGTTTAAAGGTATAGATGTATCGCATAACAATGGCGTTATCGACTGGCAGGCGGTGAAAGCCGGCTCCGGTATCGATTTCGCGGTGATCCGCGCCGGTTACGGGCTCCTGCCCGATATGCAGTTTGACGCCAATATGAAGGGCGCGGCTGCGGTGGGAATGCCGGTCGCGGTTTATTATTTTTCATACGCGACAAGTGCGGTTAAGGCGGCCGAGGAAGCTACTCACTGCTGCTCGCTGGTTAAGAAATACATCGGCAATTTGCCGTACATCGGCAGTTTACCGATTTATTTTGATTTCGAATATGATTCCGAGGTCTACGGCATAAAAAAAGGAGTCGTTTACACTAACGCGCTGCGTACCGAAATTCACAAGGCATTTTGCGATCGGGTGAGGGCTGCGGGTTATACAGCCGGTATATACACCAACGTCGATTATATAACCTCGCGGCTTAATTTCACGGAGCTGCGCGGTTATTCTTTGTGGCTGGCATCCTGGCCGCTCGGCGCGGGTAAAGCGATCACCCATGGCGATATAAACGCAGCCAATGTAAATACAAAGTGGGGTAAGCCGGCGATATGGCAGATAGGGTTAGGCGCCGTGAACGGCATAAAAGGCAATGTTGATTTAAACTACGGCTATGTACAGCTTCAGGCATTGAAAAATACAGCACCGCCGATAAATTCGCCGCAGGCAAACACAAATCCGGTTTATAAAACAGGCGATAAGGTTGGGGTGGTTAATACCACCGTTTCCGGCGGCGTTAAGCGGGGTAAAGTCTACGGGGGCGGTACGTTTGTGGTTTATCATAAAGCATACGACGTTATCAGCGCCGCGGGCAAATGCGTCGTTATCGGGGGCGGTAAAGCGGTAACAGCGGCGGTGAACGCCGATGATCTGCGTAAGATTTAAATCGCGGCTGATGGCAAGCAACACAGCAGAAGCGGGTCGGTTAACCGACTCTTTTTAAAAAGAATATTTAAAGAACTTTGTGCATAAATTATATCGCAATTATTAAATAACTGTTAAGGGGAGTTTTTATGCTTGATTTTATTATGGACAACCTCGATTTTATCCTCTCGCTGATTTGCGCGTTCATTGCCTGCATCTACTTTGCGCGGCGCGGTCAGATCGCGAAAATACGTCAAATTGTGCTCGCGCTGTGCGTCGACGCGGAGCTGACATTTGGCGGCGGTACGGGCGAGATTAAAAAATCGTCGGTGCTCGAGGCGATCTACCGGATGCTGCCATCATGGGCGAAGCTGTTTATATCAGGAACAACGCTGACAAAGCTGGTCGAGGAAGGAAAATCGGATATGGACGCGCTCGCCAGCGGCAGCAGCAAGGTGGTGATGAACCTGCTGTATGATACAGCGTCAAAATAGAAATAATACAGGGTGTCCGACAAATTTTAAATATCGGTGATTGTTGGCGGGGTATGGGGGAACTTTCCCCCATGCGTTCCTCGTTCCCCCTACTCCGCCGCTTTGAAATTATACACGGGTTTTATAGCCGCGATAATCTCCGCCGTGTCGGCAATATTCTTCACAATCTCGTCAATGGGTTTATACGCGAAGGGCGATTCGTCTATCGTGGATTTACCCACGGTCGTGGAATAAATCCCCTCCATACTGGCTTTGAACTGCGTGAGGGTGATACTTTCTTTAGCGGCGCTGCGGCTCATGAGCCTGCCCGCGCCGTGCGGTGCGGAAAAATTCCAGTCGGGGTTCCCGCGTCCGGTGCAAATCAAACTGCCGTCGCGCATGTTTATGGGAATGAGGATGCGTTCGCCCGCCTTGGCGGAAACGGCGCCTTTGCGCAGGATCATGGTGTCCGTCTCGATATAGTTGTGGACGGTGGTAAAGCTGTCCTCTACCCCGAACTTCATTTGCTTGATAATATCCCGCACAATGGCACGCCGGTTAAGCAGCGCGTATTGCTGGGTGATCGTCATGTCATGGATATAATCGTCGAACAACTGCCCTTCCGCGAAAGCAAGGCCTGTATCCACCTTCACAAACTCCTGCTTACGCTGCTCGGTTTCGATTTCCTTCTCGCGACCCTCGGCTTTAAACTTCGCAATCAATTGTGAGCTGTCTTTGCGGCGTTTTTCTAAATCTTTAGCGGCGGCTTTTTGATAATATTCCGCGACCTGCTTGCCGAGATGCCGGCTGCCCGAATGAACGACGAGATAAAAGCGTCCCGCGTCGTCGCGGTCCAGCTCGATAAAGTGATTGCCCCCGCCCAGCGTGCCCATGCTCAGCTTAGCGCGGTCGAGGTTCACGTTTTTGGCGCAGCGCAGTTTGGTTAGGTCAAGCTCGTTCATATATGGGTGAACAGTTTCGCGGATATTGAACCCGGCGGCGATATTTTCGTGAATCACTTTATCCAGCCGCTTTAATTCGATATAAGAATCACCGAGCAGCACCGTTTCCATGCCGCAGCCGATGTCAACGCCGACCAGATTCGGCACAACCTTGTCTGTGACAGTCATAGTCGTGCCGATAGTGCAGCCTGCTCCGGCGTGCGTGTCGGGCATGATGCGGATTTGACTGCCCTGCACAAATTTCTGATTTAACAGGTTGATTATCTGGGCGACAGCCTCCTGCTCGGCATTATCAGTGAACACCTTTGCGGTGTTATATTTTCCGCATAACTCAATCATAATACTCCGCACCTCCGGTCTGCCTTAAAATATTCATATTAAATTTCCTCGTTTTCGTATAAAAATAATAACATATATATGACCCCGTGTCAAAATAATTTAAAATTTTACATCACATTTCCGCTGCGGTATAAAATCGCCCCTTGATGTAAAAACTACTATTGGCGGAAACACGGCTGGGGTTTCCGCAGGTTAAAGTTTCACACAGAGGGGAAAATGTAACAATGAAAGCAACCGGAATTGTTAGAAGGATAGATGATCTGGGCCGCGTCGTCATACCTAAGGAAATACGCCGGACGATGCGCATACGCGACGGAGATCCGCTTGAGATATATACTGACCGTGAAGGCGAGGTTATATTCAAAAAATATTCGCCTATCGGTGAGTTGACGGCGTTCGCGTCGCAATACGCCGACACGCTGCACAAGACCTGCGAGCTGTCTGTCGCCATCGTTGACCGCGACAGCGTTATCGCCTGCGCGGGCGTGCCTAAAAAAGAATATGTGGATCGCCGCATATCGTCGGACCTCGAAAGTATTATCGAGGCGCGGACGCTGTATGTCCACGCTCCGGGCGATACCACAATGACAGCGACCGACGAGGGCAACTCGCATTATATCTCGTGCGCAATGCCGATTATAACCGAGGGCGACGTGATCGGCTGTGTGGTGTCGCTCACCGCTCCGGGCAGCGAAAAGACAACCGCCGAAAACCGCGATACCGAAATCAAGTTAGTGCAGACCGCAGCCACCTTTCTCGGCAAGCAGCTTGAGAGCTGACGGTAAGGACGACGATAAAAACAATAAAAACGCAAAAAACGAAAAAGCGGACGGGCGCATGCCTGTCCGCTTTTTCACGCTATGCGATTGATTTTATTGAATAGATGTGGTATGATCGGTAATAGATTGCGGGACGGAACCGGAAAATATATCGGGAGGTAAAGTGACGGGATGGAGATATTATTCATGACGTTCAAACTACGCGCGCCGTGGTGCTTGTCGCTCAAGGATAAGCGTTCGGTGGTGAAAGCGATTATGGCGGGGCTGAAGAAACAGTTTAACGTGTCGGTTTGCGAATCGGGTTCGCAGGACGCAACACAAATGATCGAAATATCAACAGCGGCGCTGGCGTTTGACCATGCGCAGGGAGATTCCATCGCGGAAAACCTTATTAATCTTGTTTATAGAACCGCCAACGCTGAATTATATGATGTTTTTAAAGAGTACAGATAAAAAGCAGGGGTGTCCGCGCGTATATGCGCGTGCCGCCCCTGCTTTTTAAACGCCTATATATTTTTAGTGTTTTTTAATCTTCTTTGTAAGAACAACCGCCAGCACGATTTTCAGCGTGTCGGGTATGATAAACGGGAGGACATACCCGGACAATACCGATAATAACGCGGACCAACCAGTTGATTTCGTGAAAAATATCATAACCCACGCGGTGCCGAGCGCATAGCACGCAAGCTGTCCCAGTGTCATTGCGATTGCGAGTACGATGGCTTTTTGCCCGAAAAAATGAGTGATGAGCCAAAAGATCAGCGTTGCTGCCAAAAATCCGAAGATAAACCCGCCGGTGTTGCCGACAAGCGCGCCGACCCCGCCGCGGAAGCCGGAGAATACAGGCAGCCCCAGCGCGCCGAGCGCGATATATACGGCAACCGCAATCGTACCGTATTTTCCGCCGAGCAGCCCTACGGCAAGGAAAACCATAAGGGTCTGGAATGTGATAGAAATTGCCGTAACAGGTATGGAAAGCCACGCGCTGACCGTGATCAGCGCGGCGAAAAGTGAGGTGAGAACCAGCTTTTTTATCGGCATTTTTATCGACATAAAATTAAAACCCTGCATATAGAATCGTAAATAATGTTACCATAAAAGAACTCCGAAGTCAAGTCGGGGTTTTTAACACGGTGTAAAGATATGATATTATACTTTTCAAAAGTTTTGCGCGGATTTTCCAAAGACGCCCGTATCTTTACCGTTTTATAATACTAAAATTCGATAATCAATGAAAAAAATCCGCATCAAAACCCATATATTAAAGTTTTTGACGCGAAATTTTATAGAGTTTATAATCGAATTTAAGTATATTTAGAGATTGGTATAATTAATTTTCATCACGCAGCGGCTGCTGCCGAGTTTAACGCTCTCAAGCAGCTCGACCTGGGTGTCAAGACATAAAACATAGTCGAACAGCTTTTTAACATAACCCAGTGTGCAGAAGCACCACGTTCGGGGCAGCGGCTCATTCACCCTTGCCACGCACGAACAATAGCAGCGCGGATATGAAAAATAATACGCGCCGCCTTCATGCCATACGCTGTTATCGGGCGCGAATTTGCGGTTGAAGCCCTCACAGAAATCCTCCGGCATCGACGCGGCGTCGTATATTGTTTTCGCGTCGCGCAGCTTACCCTCAGGCGGATTGCAGGAGCACGCCATACGCAGCCGCCTGACCTCCTCCGGCGAAAAATTGGCGTCGAAATATCCGCATACACCATTCGCCCACTTGAATTTACGTATGTAGTCAGCGGAGCTTGATAAAGGATGCTTTTCAGCGAAGTCGTCCGCCGCCGCCTGCCCGACCTCGCGCTGTAAAACCTCGCAGATTTTCAACCCCTGTTTACCGGTCATTTTTGCCATTTAGTTATCTCCTTTTCAGCGAGCAGCGCGTAAAGCGTCACCCATTTGCTCGGTTTACCGACGCGTTCCTTCGGCAGATAGGATTTTGTCAATGTGCCGTCTAATATATATTTGCCGTCAGCGTCTTTTTTTGTCTTAAGAAGTTCTGCCGCAACATTGTACAAATCGATTTTACCCAGCGCCGCGAGTGAATACGCGACGCTGTGCAGTCCCATGCGCATCGGCTCGGGCGGATGGAAGGTGTCAATGGTGCGCCAGCCCCTGTCCCCGTCAAGCCCGCCGATTATCGGAACCTTCGGATTGTCTGTGCGATAAAACACGTTGTGGCGGTCAAAATATCCGATGAGCGGCTCTGCGAAGGGGCAGTCGACGCCGTGTTTAGCGCATTCGGCGGCTGCGGACAGCGCCCACAGGCAGGATTTATAACAGGATTTCGGTGTGTGGTCGTAGTTTTTAAGTCTGTGCAGGCAGATAAAGCCGCCGTCGGGCAGTATGTGTTCGGTTGCATATTCTATAACTCGACGTATCTTGTCTTCACCGCCGAACCCCAGCGCGACAAGCGCGCGGAGCAGCATAAAATCCGCGCAGCCGCACTCGAAATTGTCCGGTCGTTCGCTGACCTGTGAAATGCATTCGTCCGCGAGATCCGAGCGGTCAAGCCCGCACTCCGCCAGTGCGGTGAGGTAATAGACATACCACAGCCCGTGCGTATTCTGCCAGCCGTCGGGCAGTCGTGATGTGATCCACGCCGTAGCCGCGGAGCGGTCGGCGGGCTGACCCAGCAGCTCGGACGCCGCGCGGTATGCAACGGCGGGGTTTTTGTCCTCGGTCAGCCATTTGATTAAAATGTCGCATGTGTCCATTTGCACCATCCATTTATGCGGGTGAAATACAATTTCACTATTTTATTTAATAATACAACATAAATCGTGATATGTCAAGTGAAAGTGAACGAAGCATCTCAATAATGTTACCGAAACCCTTGACAACGTTATTTAATGGTGGTATACTTTATAAAAATTCCCAGATATGGAGGAATTAATTCATGGCGGCATATAATTATAATCCATTTGCTCTCGCCGCTCGAGAATTTAATCCGCACGCTGATTGGTATGCAAACATACCGGCGGGCTTGCCTTTCCGTATTCATTTTTAGCTAAATTTGCATACGAAACCGGCGCGGCTCCGCATGAACGGAACCGCACCGGAATTTTTTATTTGAGGTATAAGATGGAACTTCTCGAAGCGCTTAACGCATATTACAGCAATCGCGATGAGGACGGCAGGCTGCTCTCACGGCGGGGCAGCGTGGAATTTTTGACCACGCTGCGGTATATCGAAAAATATCTGCGCCCGGGTATGAAAATCCTCGAAATCGGCGCGGGTACGGGTCGGTATTCGCACCATTTTGCGCGGAAGGGCTACGAAGTCGACGCGATCGAGCTGGTCGAACACAATATCGAGATTTTTTGCGCCAACACCCAGCCCGGTGAGCGCGTGACAAT
>DHAH01000087.1:997-1973 GCA_002397345.1 Clostridiales bacterium UBA4959 | reverse complement strand
CAGCCCGGTGAGCGCGTGACAATCACACAGGGCAACGCCGTATCGCTCGGCTTTATCGATTCGGATACATACGACATCACGCTGCTGCTCGGTCCAATGTACCACCTGCTCGACGACGGTGATAAGCGCGCCGCAATGGACGAAGCGCTGCGTGTGACAAAGCCGGGCGGCGTATTGTTTATCGCGTATTGCATGAACGAGCCGACGATAATCCAGTTCTGCTTTCTCGGCGGCAACCTGCGCCGCGAACTCGACGCGGGAATGATAGATCCGGAAACTTTCCAGACCTCATCCACACCCGCAGAATTGTTCGAGCTGTATCGCCGCGAGGAGATAGACGCGCTGGCGGCGCGACTTGACGCCGACCGTCTGCACTTCGTCGGTACGGATATGTATACCAACTATTTCCGAGAATATTTCGACGGCGACACTATTGATGATGAAACCTTTGGGTTGTACTTGAAATATCACTTTTTCATCTGCGAGCGGAGCGATATGACGGGCATATCACACCACACGCTTGATGTGTTAAGAAAAAGATAATGTATAATGCACCCTCATTTCACTCCGAACAGCAGATCGCCGTATGTGGGGAAGGGCCAATAGTCCTCGGCGGTGAGAACCTCGGCTTCGTCGGCGGCGGCGCGCAGCTCCGCCATACGCGGAATCACGCTGTCGCGGTAGGCGAACGACTGTTTTGTGATGTCATCAACACCATTAACGGAGCCGCAGTTCATGGCGCTGCCGTTGGAAGCGCTGCCGTTCAACGCGGTGACGGCGCTCTCGAGCGCGGCGGCGCGGGCGGCGATAACGGAGGTCAGCGTTGTAAGCTTGACGAGCAAATCTTCCTCATAAGAGCAGTCGAGGTCGGCGCGCACCGCCTTTTTCGCGGTCGCCGAGCGCGCGACCTTCGCCGAGTATGACGATACGGCGGGGAGAATCTGTTTGCGCGTCATGTAAAGCATGGTGTTCGCTT
>DHAH01000087.1:474-858 GCA_002397345.1 Clostridiales bacterium UBA4959 | reverse complement strand
AGCCGTCACCTTGCAGTAGTTGGAAAGGATGATCTCATATCGTGAGCGCAGTTCTGTTTCGGAATAAACCGCATGCTTCGTTAGCAGTTCGACGCTTTTTTCGCTGATCAGGGCGTGCATGCAGTCGGGCGTGGTTGTATAGTTGGACAGCCCGCGCACCGTGGTGGCTTCTTTTATCCACGCTTCGTCATAGCCGTTGCCGTTAAAGATAATGCGCTTATGTGCTTTGACGGTCTTTTTGATAAGCTCGTGCAGCGCGGTGTTGAAATCGGCGGCGCCTTCCAGCTCGTCGGCAAACTGGCGCAGCGACTCGGCGACAGCGGTGTTGATCATGACGTTGGCGCAGGCAATACTGTTCGACGAGCCGACCATGCGGAACTCGAA
>DHAH01000087.1:0-282 GCA_002397345.1 Clostridiales bacterium UBA4959 | reverse complement strand
GAGGTGCGGTTGCGGTCGGTCGTATCTTTGGGCAGCGGAGGCAGCACGGAGGTGCCCAGCTTGATTTGCTCCTTCGCGGCGGCGCTGTAGGGCGTGTCGTTTTCAACAGCATCGAGGATTGCGGTCAACTCGCTGCCGAGGGACACAGATATAATCGCGGGCGGCGCTTCGCACGCGCCCAGACGCAAATCGTTGCCCGCCGTCGCGACAGATACGCGGAGCAGATCCTGATAATCGTCCACAGCCTTGACCACCGCGACGAGAAAGAGCAGGAACTGCGCG
>DHAH01000165.1:4312-5559 GCA_002397345.1 Clostridiales bacterium UBA4959 | reverse complement strand
AAAAAAGCGCGTGTTTTAACATTGATCCCCTTCTGCCGTTTGGCATCGCCGTTTCTTTTCGCCGCGAGCATTGTTTGCTCTATTCTAATCGCTGTGACACTCGTCGCGATGCCTATTATAACGCTTGTCAGCGCGTCAGCGGGAGAACTGCTGCCCCCGCCCTTCATGAACGCCGCCGAGCTTGACGGCATAAAGGGTTATGTCCTCTCGATGGGCGGCGGTTATACCATTTTCGCCGCGCGGGATTCGGTACAGGTGACAGATATAAAAGTAATAATCTTTCTCACGGGACTATTGTGGGTTATAACCCTTTCTGTCGCGGCGCCCATATGCCGCTTCATATCAAAGCTTTGCGCGAATATAGGGCATGATAATATCGGCGACTCCAAAAACGCCGCTTATATTATCTATACCGGCATAATCATCTCCGCCGGCGCGCTTGTTTCGCCGCTGCTTGAACAATACCGGAACTATAAACTCGCCGTATTATTAGCCGCCAAGCCCGGAGCTGTGGCGTTTTCGCCGTATATAAACGTCGGCGGGGTGCTTGTCGGGTTGATTATTATATTTATTGGCGCTGTGTTAAAGCGCGTCGCCTTAAAAACGCCGGAAATCCAATGATAACAACGTATAAATATATTCCGCCGATAAATAGTTTTATATTATTCATGCCGCTGTAAAAATAGATGGCTATAATGTGTTTAATATAATCAAACTTAATGGGAATTAACAATGCCGGAACGAAATAGAAAAAATAAAGTTGACTGGGGCGACGAACTTGCGCATTCACTGGGTATAGTGGGCAAGGTTTTTCTGCGCGTCTTTACTTATCTGTTCAACATACTGATGACCGTGCTGCTCATCGCGCTTATTACCGGTACGATAGTGGGCGGCGCGTTTGCGTTGTTTATAAAAGACCACATCGATTCCGATATAACCGAATTTGAGCTGCTGCTGAAAACAGATCAAAGCCTGACAACCACCATGTATTACATGGATTGGCAGGACCGCACCAACCGTATCGGCGATATGGTTGAGATCAGCGATATTAAGCTCTTTGGAGCGGAAAATCGCTTTTACGCCCCGTATAATGACATACCCAAGAACCTGAGAAACGCCGTCATCGCCATCGAGGATAAGCGTTTTGAATCGCACAGCGGCGTGGACTGGATCACGACGGTTAAAGCGACGTTCAGCTATTTCACCGGGGGTAAGCTGGCGGGCGGTTCGACGATCACGCAGCAGCT
>DHAH01000165.1:2499-4197 GCA_002397345.1 Clostridiales bacterium UBA4959 | reverse complement strand
GGTTCGACGATCACGCAGCAGCTTATCAAAAACGTCACAAAAAACGACGAGGTCACTATCCAGCGCAAAGTCGCGGAAATCCTTCGGGCAATGAAGCTCGAGAAGGTATATACAAAATCGCAGATTCTTGAAATGTATCTTAACATTATTTATCTGTCGCACGGCTGCTACGGTGTCGCCGCCGCCGCCGACACTTATTTTAATAAAGATGTCAAGGATTTGTCGCTTATTGAATGCGCCGCCATCGCGGCAATCACGCAAAACCCGCCGAGGTGGGACCCGATACTCAACCCCGACAGTAATAAACTACGCCGCGACACGATTTTAAAGCAGATGTATGAACAGGGCAAGATAACAAAGTCCGAGTTCGACTCCGCATATGATAAAGAACTGGTGCTTTATTCAGGCAACAAATCACAGGAAACCCCGGACGCGGCGGACGATGGCGCCGGATCATCCGTCCGCAAGATATACAACTGGTACGAGGACGCGGCGATCAGCGACGCAAGAGATTTACTGATCGAAAAATACGGTTATTCAAAAGAAGTCGCGTCCATGCTCGTCTATACGGGCGGATTTAAGATCGTGCTTGCCATGGATCCCGATATGCAGCAGACTGTTGAAAAGTTCTTCGCCGACGAGAGCAATTTCCCCGCCGTGGATAAAAGCCTTATCCAGCCCCGCTCGTCGTTTATCTGCATCGATCCCGAAACCGGAGACGTTTTGGCGCTCGCGGGCAACCGCGGCGAGAAAAAGGCGAACCGCATCCTCAATTACGCGACCCAAACCCAGCGTCCCCCGGGTTCGTCGATAAAACCGCTGTCCGTCTACGCTCCGGCGCTTGAGGCAGGGCTTATTACCTACGGCTCGGCTATCGACGACTCGCCTGCCAACTTCGGCAGAGAGAGCGTTGACGCCTCGGGCAACATCACTTATGAGCGCCCCGACGGTTATCCTCAAAACTATAACAATTTATTCGGCGGCATGACACCCATACACACCGCGGTACGCCACTCGCTCAACACCGTCTCATATAAGGTATTGCAAAAGCTGTCGCTGTCCGCGTCGTTTGATTTCGTTAAAAACAAGCTTCATATTAACAGTTTCATCGATTCCCGGAAGCTCACCGGCGGCACTGTCATCTCTGACATGGATTACGCCGCGCTGGCGCTGGGACAGATGAACTACGGCTTGACGCTGGAGGAAATAACCGCGGGTTATTCTATCTTCGCCAACAAAGGCGTATACAACAAGCCGAAAATCGTATTAAAAATCCTTAATAACGACGGCACTACGCTTATCGATAACACCGGCTCGTCGTCGATTGTTATAAGCGAACAGAACGCTTCGATAATGACCAAGATGCTCGAGGAAGTCGTCAATTACGGCACCGCAGCACGGCTTACCTTAAAAAACAAGGTTAACGTCGCGGGTAAAACGGGTACAACCTCATCCGACAACGACCGCTGGTTCGTCGGCTTCACGCCCTATTATATCGCGGGCTGCTGGTTCGGATATGAGATGCCAAAGAGCCTTGCGAGCTTCTCCGCCGGATACAGCCCCGCGCTGAAGGTGTGGGACGACGTTATGACGCAGCTCCACAAGAAATATATCGACGCCGCGGCATCGGGCGGCGAGCCGCTTAAAAAATTTACGACCGCACCGGGCGTCGTCACCGCGCAGTATTGCAAGGACTTT
>DHAH01000165.1:1771-2382 GCA_002397345.1 Clostridiales bacterium UBA4959 | reverse complement strand
GCGACGCAGGCGTGTATTTCCGACCCGCGCAACGCAAAAGACCCGCGCGTGGAAGTCGGTTATTTCACAAAAGAAACCGTACCGACCAAGAAATGCGACATCCACACACTCGTCGCGTATGACAGCGTCAGCGGCGGTGTAGCTACCTCCGGCTGCCCGAAATCAAATATCACCTATGTGGGTATGCTGAAAATATACCGCAGCTTTCCATTCCCGGTATATATAGGCGACGCACAGTATGTGTTCCGCGAGGTCCCGGCCGGAGCGCCGTTGTCGACAGCCGCAAATCAACCCTTTTTTGCCGCTTCCCTGCCCGGCAGGACATACGCGGGATCGAGTATTGCCGGCGCGCAATTTAACCATCTTTGCACTGCGCATAATAAAGGCGATGCCGTTATAGGCGAGTTTAAAAAGGTTACGGAACCGGTCGAAACTGAACCGCCGGATACCGATTACGAAGATAGTGAAAACAACGGCGGCTGGGTATTGCCCGACGACCGCAATCCGCCGGGTGATATAACAGCGCCGGAAACTACACCGCCCAAAACAAATCCGCCGGTGACAACTCCGTCTGAAACCAATCCTCCAGAAACAAAACCGACAGACAATAA
>DHAH01000165.1:339-1648 GCA_002397345.1 Clostridiales bacterium UBA4959 | reverse complement strand
GAAACAAAACCGACAGACAATAAACCGGAAGAAACCGAGCCGCCCCTTCCCGACATCGAACCACCTGAATCGGATCCCGAGCCGCCGCATACCGGATACGAGCTGCCGGATTGGTGATACGCGTTCCCGTTCTATTTAATAATAAAAATGTGAGATCAACATGACAAACGAAACTGTTTTCTGCGCGGTATGCCTGTTCGGACTGGAGAGTTTACTGGGTGAAGAGCTGGACGCCATGGGCTGCAGACGGCTTGAGACTATTGACGGACGCGTGTTTTTCGCCGCTCCGCTCGAATATGTCGCGCGGGTCAACATCCGCAGCCGGTACGCGGAGCGCATCTACATTGTAGTCGGCAGCTTCGCAGCCGAAACCTTCGACGCGCTTTTCGAGGGCACGAAAGCGCTTCCGTGGGAGGAATATATCTCCGCTGACAGCCGCTTCCCCGTCACGGGCCACGCGGTGAAAAGCAAATTGTTCAGCATCCCCGACTGCCAGAGCATTGTAAAAAAAGCCGTTGTCGAACGGCTGAAACGCAAATATACGCTGTCCATATTCCCCGAGACAGGCGCAAACTGCCGGATAGAGTTTTTTATTCTTAAAGATAAAGCATGGCTGCTTATCGATACAAGCGGCGTACCGCTGCATAAACGCGGCTACCGTCCCGAGACAGTGACCGCGCCCCTGCGTGAAACGCTCGCCGCCGCGCTGGCAAAGCTCGCGCGACCGAGGAGTGATGTACTGTTCTGGGATCCCTTCTGCGGCTCCGGTACGATCGCAATCGAGGCGGCGACGCTCATGACGCGGCGCGCGCCGGGTTTAGACCGCTCGTTCGCGGCTCAGAGCTATGGTTTCATTCCCGCAGAGACATGGAAAAACGCCTTCGATGAGGCGCGCGCCGATATAGACGAGGACGCATTGTTCGAGGCGTTCGCGTCGGACATCGACGCCGACTGTGTGCGCGTCGCTAAAGAGAGCGCCGCCCGCGCTGGCGTGGATAAATATGTGAAAACCTTCACCGCCGACGCGCTTTCGATTGAAACGGGCGGCAGACGCGGCACGGTGGTTTGTAACCCGCCCTACGGCGAGCGCCTGCTCGATCTCGAACGCTGCGAAGCGCTCTACAAAGCGATGGGCAAACAATGGGAGAAGCTCGGTAAATGGCAAATCTACGTTCTGTGCTCGCACGAGGGCTTCGAGCGTCTGTACGGACGCAGGGCGGACAAAGTCCGCAAGCTCTACAACGGCATGATAAAGTGCAACTACTATCAGTTTTTCAAAAACAACTGACGGGGATACGGGGATACGGGG
>DHAH01000165.1:0-167 GCA_002397345.1 Clostridiales bacterium UBA4959 | reverse complement strand
CAGACCCCCGCATTACTGGGTAAGATAAACAAATAATTTTTTAGCCGCTTATCCGGATCTCAAATCCAGATAAGCGGCTAAGTTTATATAGCGCAACATTTCTATAAGCAATCCCATGTTTGCGGGGGGGCGGGGGTGATCGGCGGGGGTGGTCGGCGTGCGCACAC
>DHAH01000046.1:5749-6160 GCA_002397345.1 Clostridiales bacterium UBA4959 | reverse complement strand
ATCGGGTATAAAACCCGCGCCGATACCTTGAATTTTATGCGGTCCGCCTCTGCCCTCCGACAGAACGGGCGACGAGGACGGTTCGACCGCGACGACGCGCATACCCGGTTTTTGCGATTTCAGGAATCTGCCCGCGCCGGTTATTGTGCCGCCGGTACCAATACCCGCGACGAAAAAATCGATCTCGCCGCCGGTTTGACGCCATATCTCGGGTCCTGTGGTGCGGAAATGTGCTGCCGGATTGGCAGGATTGACAAATTGACCGGGTATGAAACTGTTCGGTATCTTTTCCGCCAATTCCGCCGCTTTCGCGATTGCGCCCTTCATACCCAGCGCGCCTTCGGTGAGGACAAGCTCCGCGCCGTAGGCTTTTAGCAGATTGCGGCGCTCGACACTCATGGTTTCCGGCAT
>DHAH01000046.1:4856-5586 GCA_002397345.1 Clostridiales bacterium UBA4959 | reverse complement strand
CCTACCAGCCCGAAGCAGTCCGCGCTGCTCGGCGTCCTCGATCATCGCGGCGGCGACGCGGTCTTTCACGCTCCCGGCGGGGTTGAAATATTCCAGCTTGGCGACAATCCTTGCGCTTGCGTTATATTTTTTTGCAAGACCGGACAGCTCCAGCATCGGCGTACCGCCGACAAGCTCACTAAAATTGTGTTTTATATCAGACATTTTTATGGTCACGCTCCTTTATATTATATTGTAATATATTTCTATTATAAAATCAAGAATCCCGACGCATTCGGCGGGGTTTAAATTTCCGTTCTACGGGGTACGTTCGGCGATTAATAATTATTAAGATTACTTTGCGTTCGTTGACTTCGCGGGTGTAAAATGATATAATATAACTACAAACTGTATAATAAAATATATTTGTTATAAATTTTTCCGGCGGAGCGGAACAATCGCAGTGCCGGAGCGTCTTACGGTTATATCCATTTTGTTTTTACAGGAATATTATGAAAGCGGTGATAATAATTAGCGAAAGCATCATGGCGGCGACACCCATAGACAGCGTTATATCCGCAGCGGCTGCGTTACCGGGTAAACCGCCGGGCGACGCCATAATCAGCATCCGGGGGCTGCGCAAGGTCTATAAACTCGGTCATGAGCGCGTCGTGGCGCTGGATAACATCGACCTTGACATATACCGCGGCGAAATTTGCTGTATATTCGGCACTTCCGGTTCGGGTAAATC
>DHAH01000046.1:561-4744 GCA_002397345.1 Clostridiales bacterium UBA4959 | reverse complement strand
ACTTCCGGTTCGGGTAAATCCACGCTGCTCAACATGATGGCGGGGCTTGAACCGCCCAGTCACGGCACGGTTATTATCGACGGCGTTTCTATAACCAATACGCCGGAGCGCAAGCTGGCAAAATTGCGCCAGCGCGGGTTGGGTTTCGTTTTTCAGTCGTATAACCTGCTGAACTCGCTCACGGCGCTGGAAAATGTCGCGCTGCCACTTACATTTAAAAGTGTTCCGCGCCGTAAACGCGAGCAAATGGCGCGCAAAATGCTCACTGATGTGGGACTGAAGGGGCACATGCGTCATAAACCGTCGCAGATGTCGGGCGGTCAGCAGCAGCGCGTCGGCATCGCGCGAGCATTCGTCGCTCACCCGCGCGTGGTATTCGCAGACGAGCCGACGGGTAACCTCGACTCTAAAACCACAGTCGAAATCATGGAGCTTATCACCTCAATCGCGCGCGAATACGGTCAAACGCTGGTAATTGTCACACATGACAGTGAAATCGCCGCCTATGCCGACCGCATCATACGGCTCATCGACGGCAAAATCGTTTCCGACGAGCGGAATTTGAACCCCAAGCGCGGCTCAGTACCACCCGATAAAGATATAACCGGAAAGGATATAATAAATAATGAAGTTTCGGAGTAAAGTATTAAATTCAACCCTGCGGTGCGCTCTCGCGGCATTGCTCACCGTATTATTAATAGCGCCATCATTTTCGCTGCCCGTAATGGCGGCAGACGGCACGCCCATTCCTCAACCGCTGAACCTCTACATCACAGAGGATAAAAGCGGCGGCACACCCATGCTCACCGCTGGCACAAAGGCGCTCGTCAGGCTGCCTTTTATACCGTCGTCATATAGTATGGGTGGATTTATCACCAATTTGCGCGGAGCGCTGACGGGTTCGACAGTCGATCCGCTGCAATTTAAATTGTCTTCCGCGTATCAAACGATAAATTATCTTGGTTTTAATAATTTAGGGTATTTCGATTATGAAATCGAGGTACCCATAACCGCCGCGCCCGGCATTCATCAAATGACCCTGTCGCTCTCGTATGACGCGACACAATTCAGTTATAAAGAAATAACCGATAATGAGGGAAAACCGATAACAGTACCTTCTCAGGACAATTTTCCGGGTCAATCCGCGTCGCTTACATATTATTATAACATCGTCAACCCCGATTATGATACCATCGTAAACGGCAACCCGATCCGTGTTGTGGGCAGCATCTCGCCCGACAGTGTGAAGCCCGGTGATGTGTTCAGCGTCGGCGTGAAGCTGCAAAACGATGTCGCAGCCCCTGTAAGCGGTATAGGCGTTTCTGTCATACCGCCCACTGGTTTTATGCTGTCAGGCGACACCAATTCTAAAACCGTGTCTGTTGACGCGAACGGAATCGTATCGGTAACCTTCAACATGACCGCCACAAAGGAATTGAAATCGGGCGAAATACAATTCACCGTTAAACTCTCCTACACCAACCCCGGCGGAAAATCGTTCAGCGTTGATTACAATATGATAATAAACGCAATCGGTGACGATTCCGAGGACGCCGATAAAAATCCCGCGAAGATCGAGATCACATCAATATCTTTACCCGCAAACGCTATGGCGGGTGACGTGTTCAACGCGGTAGTCACGCTGACAAATACATCCGACAAGAACGCGGTAATCGACGAGCTTGCTGTTTCCAACACGCTCGAGCTGCCCAACCGCACCAGCGCGGTATTCTCCGGCGTAAATCTCGCCGCCGGTGAGCGCCGCAGCTTTGAAATAAAATATTATATCCCCGAAAAGACTACGACCGCATACACCAACTTCAATGTTGCGCTTAAATATACCACCGAAGGCGGCACCATCCAGAAATCCACGAATATCACCGGCGGAATGATGATAAATTCACTCGCTACGCCGTCATTGTCAATGGCACTCACTACTGATAAAATTGTTAAGGCGGGTAATAATTTCAAGATTACCGCCATTATTAAAAACGGTGGTGGCGACGCATCTAATCTTGCCATTGACCTCGATCTTACATTAGCAACTGGTGTAAAACCCAAAACACAAAATAAACTAAAAATCGAAAAACTTGCAGCAGGTGCGTCATATACATGCACTTTTGAGTTGATTACAACCGGAGATACGCCCGACGGTTATAGCCTTATCGGTGTAAATTTAAACTGCGGCGATATTGCGATTACGCAGTATACAGGTACAACAATCGATAACCCTAAAAAAACCGATACCGATAATAAAGATATGCCCGTTATCATTATCGACAGCTATGACTACGGCGAAAATGTCTACGCGGGCAAGCCGTTCACGCTCTCGATGACCTTCAAAAACACCTCAAAAACCTCGGCGATCAAAGAGATGAAAATGGTCATCCAGTCCGCGGATACCGCCGGGACATTTACACCCACAAATTCATCCAACACTTTCTTCGTCGACTATCTCGCGGCGGGTGCGTCGATAACTAAAACAATCGAGTTGTCGGCAAAAGCCGATTCGACGGCGCAGTCGTATCCGATTGATGTCATTATAACCTTTAAAAATTCCGCGGGCACCGAAGGCACA
This sequence comes from Clostridiales bacterium UBA4959, assembly GCA_002397345.1. Classification (GTDB taxonomy): domain Bacteria; phylum Bacillota; class Clostridia; order Oscillospirales; family CAG-272; genus DTU078. The sequence continues at coordinate 2,166 of DHAH01000046.1, read as the reverse complement.
AGCACAGAAAAAATTACTATACCCGTATTACAGGAACTGCGTTTTAATAAAAATCCGCTGCCTGAAATCGGTACAATAACCATTTCAGACACCGCCTATTTATCTGTTTCCGCCAGCAACTTAGGCAAGGGTACGATTTACAACGTACGTTTTAAAATTTCCGGCGAAGGCTTCGGCTCGACGGAGACCGAATTTTTCGCAGGCTCAATAAACGGAGGCAGTCAGGCGCAGCATGAGTTCGAGCTGATGCCCCAGCAGCCGGGGTCCGCAACCGGCACGGTCACCTATACTTATGAGGATTCATTGGGTGAGGTTCACACCGAAACGCAGGATTTTAATTTCGAGATAATGGATAATACCGATGTGTTTAATCCTATGCCTGTTGATCCCAACATGCCGATAGACCCCAATACCGGTATGCCCATTGATCCCAACATGCCGAGCGGCGAGGGTGAGGGCGGTTTCTTCGGCTTCATGAAACAAAATATGTGGTATTTCATCGGCGGCGGTGTGATTCTTGCGGTAATAATCGTGGCGGTCGTCGTAGTAGTCATCAAGCGTCGCAATAAAAAAGAAGAAGATGACTATTAAAATTATGGGGATGTTTAACAGGAAGAGGTGTGTTTATCCATGAGGACGGTTGACCTTATCGGAATGGGCAGCCGCAACCTGTGGCGGCGTAAGCTGCGTACGCTGCTGACCGTAATCGGCGTGGTGGTCGGCACGACCGCCATTGTCGTGATGGTCAGCTTAGGTTTGGGTATGAACCAGCGGCTTGAGGACACTATCGCGCAGATGGGCGATCTGACGATAATAACGCTCAACGAATACGGTTATAGCAAGGATAAGGACGGCAAAGATATTAACGGGCAAAACACGCTTAATCAGGAACTGGTCGAGAAAATCGAAAAGTTGGATGGCGTTGTCGCCGTAATGCCGTATCTACAATGCTACAGATATAATTTTAAAATGCAAGCGGGCAAACGTTTCGAAAGCTGGATGAATGTCACGGGTATCCCTCCAAAATCGCTCGAAGCATTCGGGTTTAAATTAGATAAAGGCGAGCTGCCGAATGCCGATGATAAAAATTTTGTTTTATTCGGCTCGGACACGATTTATAATTTCTACAACCCGAACAGGATTGTGCGCGATTGGTATAAAGATAATTATAACCCCGACGGTACGCGCAAGCCGCCTAAAGTCGATATAATGAAGGAGAAGCTGCAAATTTATGGTACTGTCTGGTCAGATCAGGGTGAAAAGCAATCTAAAAAACGCAATCTGACCAAAGTCGGCATCCTGAAGCAGGACGACAAGAACTGGGAGCTGACTTACAACACCTTCATGGACATCGATCTTGTTCGCTCGATGATACTTGAGATGGAAAAGATGGATAAAGTAAAAGCCGCTGACTCGCAGGCAAATAAATATCAGCAGATAAAAATAAAAACCGCTAATATCGATGCCACTGAAAAAGTGCAGCAGCAGATCAAGGACATGGGCATTACGACCTATGGTCTGTCCGACATCCGCAAGCAGATGCAGGACCAGCAGGCGGCGACACAGTACATTTTAGCCGGTATAGGCGCGATGAGCCTGCTCGTC
>DHAH01000046.1:0-425 GCA_002397345.1 Clostridiales bacterium UBA4959 | reverse complement strand
CCGCGATCGGTATCGCCAATACAATGGTGATGAGCATATACGAACGCACACGCGAGATCGGCGTGATGAAGGTACTGGGCTGCCAACTCTCCGCTATACGCGGCATGTTCCTATTCGAGGCTTCAATGATAGGCTTTATCGGCGGTATATTGGGCGTGGGCTTGAGTCTTGCCGCGTCATACGCATTCAATAATGTAAAAGCGCTGCAAGGCGCGCTGGGCGGTAATAATCCGTTCGGCAATCCCGAAACCGCTTCCGCGTTATCTATCATCCCGCCGTGGCTGATACTTGTGGCTATAATCTTCTCAACACTGGTGGGTCTAATCTCTGGTTATCTACCCGCGCGCCGCGCTACCAAAGTAAGCGCTCTTGAGGCAATCAAAAACGACGCCTGACGGGGGTACGGGGGAACGGGGTACGGGGAT
>DHAH01000047.1:5194-6991 GCA_002397345.1 Clostridiales bacterium UBA4959 | reverse complement strand
TAGTTCAAAAGTTTTTGCGGAGCTTTTAAATTCTCAACATAGCTGAGAATTTAAAAGCGACCGTTTCTCAGTTACCCGTTTCTCCGTTCCTCGTATCCTCGTATCCCCGTATTATTTTGCGAACCGGGCGAGGAACACGCCCGCGGCGACCGCGGAGCCGATAACGCCGGCAACGTTTGGTCCCATCGCGTGCATGAGCAGGAAGTTCGACGGATCTTCTTTCTGACCGACTATCTGCGATACGCGCGCCGCCATAGGAACCGCCGACACACCCGCCGATCCGATCAGCGGGTTGACTTTGCCGCCCGTAATCAAATACATCAGCTTTCCGAACAGCACGCCGCCGATCGTAGAGAAGATGAACGCCGCAAGACCGAGTACGACAATGTAAAGTGTCTGTGAGCTGAGGAAGTTTTCGGCGCTGGCTGTCGCGCCCACCGAAGTCGCGAGGAATATGGTTACGATGTTAATCAGTTCGTTCTGCGCAGTTTTCGACAGCCGTTCGGTCACGCCACAGACGTTCAAAAGGTTGCCGAGCATTAAAAATCCGACCAGCGGCGTTGCCGAAGGTACGATTAACGAAGCAACAAACGCCACTATAATGGGAAACAGTATTTTTTCAGTCGTCGACACTTCGCGGAGCGTATCCATACGCACGGAACGTTCCTTCTTTGTAGTCAGCAGCTTCATAAACGGCGGCTGGATGATAGGAATCAGCGCCATATACGAATACGCCGCAATTGCAATCGCTCCTAACAATAGCGGGGCAAGCTCTTTCGCCACAAGAATGGCAGTAGGCCCGTCCGCGCCGCCGATGATACCTATTGCCGCAGCAGCTTCAGGCGAAAATCCCAGCGCCAACGCGCCGAGGAACGCGGTGTATACGCCAAGCTGCGCGGCAGCTCCGAGCAGCAGACTGCTGGGGTTGGCAATCAGCGGCGTAAAATCGGTCATTGCACCGATGCCGAGGAAAATTAGCGACGGGAACAGCCCCGTTTTGACGCCGATGTACAGGATGTCAATCAGTCCGCCGTTTACAAGTATATCGCCGTAATCGGGACTGGCGACAAGAAATTTTTCCAGATGCAGCAGTCCGGCGCCCGGCAGGTTCGCCAAAAACATCCCGAACGCGATCGGTAAAAGCAGCAGCGGCTCGTATTTACGCCATATCGCAAGGTAGAAAAGTATGCCGATTATGACGTACATAACCAGGTACTTCCACCATGACGGACCGGTAAACATTGTATATATACCGGTAGTTTTTAAAAAATTAATCAGTGCTTCCATATTATATCTGCCGTTTTAGGACGGAGGTCAAGCCAGCGTCATGATCAGCTCTCCCGTGCCGACCGACGCGCCCTGAGCGACATTAACAGATGCGACAACACCGTCCTGCGGCGCACAGATCTCATTTTCCATCTTCATCGCTTCAAGCAGGCAAAGCACATCGCCGCGCTTTACTGTGCTGCCCGTGTTTACCGCGATTTTCACAATCGTACCGGGCATAGGCGCTGTGATTTTATTCGAGCCGGCTGTTCCGGCGCCGGCTGCGGGCGCGCTCTGCGCGGGTTTTGGCGCGGGTGCTGCAGCGCGTGCGGCAGGAGCCGTTTGAATCGCGGGTGCCGCGGGTGCGGACGCTGTTCCGGCTGCCGCCTCTTCGACTTCGACTTCGTAGCGGACGCCGTTTACGGTAACGATATATTTTTTCATTATATTATACCCCTATAATTCTTTTATTTTCTGTTGAATTTGACCACGCGCAGTTGCGACGGAGATTTGCCTTCGTGTTCTGCGATC
>DHAH01000047.1:0-5040 GCA_002397345.1 Clostridiales bacterium UBA4959 | reverse complement strand
CCACAAGCGCGGCGTCAGGCTGCGAAGCCGCGACGTCCGATTCCTGCGGCGCGCTTTTCAATTTTCCGGTTCTCATTGTAAAAACGCGGCGGAACAGCATGAGAATGCCCCAGATAAGCGCAAGCACGGAGAAAACGGTGAGGAAGCCTATACCAGTGACTTCAAGCCCGATAAGCATTCTTTCACCGATCGGAAGTGTGCTCTGTACAGGAGCGGATTCCACAAGCGTCAGTAAAATTATATTAAGCGGCATAATCACACCCCGCTTTTGAACGCGAGCATCTCAAACGCGGCTGCGGTACGGCGGCGCAGGTCCTCGGAGGTTATAATGTCGTCGATCTCACCGTTTCTGGCGGCGGCGACCGGCGAGGACAACACGCTGTTCCAGCCGGAAAGCAGCTTGGCACGCGCGACGTCGGGGTCGTCCGACGCTTTTATCTGCGCGTCGAACACAAACTCTACGGCGGTTTCGGGCGGCATGACGCTGATCTTCGCGCTGTCAAGCGCGAACGCAATATCCGCGCCCAGCGCTTTCGAGCCGAGCAATGTGAAGGACGCGCCGTAGGAGCGCCCGAGCGTGACAGTCACTTTTGCGTTGCGATTGTCCGCGTACGCGGACGCGAGCAGCGCAAGCTCGCTTGTATAAGGCGCGAATTCGCTTTGCGGTGCGAATTCGAAGCCGCCGCAGTCGACGAGCGTGAGCAGCGGGATACCGTAATCAGCCGTAAATCTGACCAGCTTTGCAGCCTTGCGGCTTGCCCCGGCGGTAAGCATACCGTCTTTGACGGCGGGCTGATTGGCAACCAGCGCCGTCACGCGTCCGTTAAACGTAATAAACCCGGTCAGCATCTCCGGTGCGGTATCGGCCTGCAACTCCAAAAACACACCTCGGTCGGCGATAGACGCGACCACCTGCTGCATATCGTAATTATCGGACGTGACGTTTATATGGCAGGAGCGACTCGGGTCGTCCTCTGAAACGGTGTAAACCGTGCCATCGGAACGGCTGGAGGGCAGAAATGCCAGCAGCGCACGCACACGCGCGACAGCGTCAAGCGTATCCGCGCCAAACATATCGACGGCGGCGGCGGCGGGAGCCTGCGGCTTGACCGTACCGGCATCGGCGGCGTTAAATTTGGCTTTCATTATAGACGGCGGCGCGATATACAGCCTTGCGTCGCGCTCGTTTGCCACAACGAAATCGAACATGGAACAGAACGCCGCGGACAAACCGGAACAAACGCCGTCGACAAGCGCGATCTGCGGTATCACACCGTGGAGCGACGCGCTTTTGCGCATTATGCGGCCATAACCCGCGAGGACATCCACACCCTCGAGCACCACCGCGCCCGAGCTTGAAAGAACGCCGATCACCGGCGCGCGGCTTTTGGCGGCGAAGTCATATAGCGCGCAGATTTTGTCGGCATGCGCGGCGGTCACCGCACCCAAACAACGTTCCGCGTCCTGTATGAACGCGAACACCAGTCGGCCCGCGATCGCGCCGTAACCTGTTACCACACCTTCGAATTCGCCCGCGTCTTTGGTTTCGAGAAGCTCGCTGCCCCGCTTAACATAAGCTCCTGTCTCGACAAAGGTTCCGGCGTCGAAAAGCGCGGCTACAATCTCACCGGCGTGACCGGCGTCCTCGCGCAGAGCTCGCAGCTCCGAAACCGATTTATAACTATGATTTTCCATAATAAATAAAGCTACCTCCGGAATAACGGTTAATTTTTTAACCGAGAAAAATTACCGCATTTTAAAATCAATCTAAATCATTTTAATCCAATATTGTGAATGCATTGTTATGTTATTGTGTAATTATCATTAATATGCAATCGCGGCGCGGTAAACCGCTTTTTATAATATGTAAAGCAAATATAATTTACAGCTATAACACGACGGCTGCACGCGTTTTTGCGCGAATATATTCGGCAATTTCCTTTGCGCGCGATTTATTCATAAATTCGTTACGGTGACCGGCGCTATTATATTTGCACTCCAGCCCGAAATTCTCACACTTTGAAACGCCGAGGGGGTGATACGGTATAATATCGACTTCAATAATATTTTCAAGCGAATCGGCTAGCATGGCTATCGTGCGGAAATGCTCCTCACGGTCGTTTTTATCGGGTATTATCGGACAGCGCAACGCTATTTTCGCGCCGGCGGCATCGAGCGCGCGAATATTTGCAATAATAATATCGTTCGGCACGCCGGTGAATTCACGGTGTAAATCAGAATCGCTTTCCTTGAAATCCGCCAAGAATATATCTATATACCGCGCGGCTGCGAGCAGGGGTTCAGTCGGCGCGAACAGTGATGTTTCAACGCAGACATGCAGTCCGTACGCTTTGGATAATCTCAACAGCTCCATTAAAAAATCGAATTGGAAAAACGGCTCTCCGCCGGTAAAAGTCACGCCGCCGCCGCTGTTTTTGTAAAAGGGCAGGTCGCGTAATACTTCTGCGATAACCGCTTCCGCCGTATATACTCTGCCCGCAACTGACAGCGCGCCGTTATAACAGGCCTCGGCACATACCCCGCAGCGCGCACATTTAGTACGGTCGAATTCGTGCGTGAATGTCCCCGTAATACGGTGCGCACCGCTCGGACAGACTGCCGCGCAGCGTCCGCAGCCGGTACATTTAGAAGCGACAAACGATATTTCCGGCTCTCCGCTCCAGCTTTCGGGGTTGTGACACCACGCGCAGCGCAGCGGGCAGCCCTTGAGGAATACCGCCGTACGGATGCCCGGACCGTCGTGGATGGAAAACCGTTGTATGTTAAAAATGTTACCCTGTATCATATATCGACAGCCCCGTGTGATTTATTAACGGGCGGCAAAACGCCGCCCCTACGAGTTTTTGAATATGACAGGCAATAATAATAAACCCATATTTGAGGGGGTCTGGGGGTGGTCGGCGTGCGCACACGCTACCACCCCCAGCGTACCCCGTTTCCCCGCGCTCCCCTACCATTGCCATTCGGCGGGCGACGCGTCGGAGGGCATGCGCCAATCGCCGCGCGGCGAAAGCGATACCGTACCCAGTTTCACACCGTCGGGCGTGCAGGAGCGCTTGAACTGCTGTGAGAAAAAACGGCTCACGAACAGGCGCAGCGTTTTTTCGATATAAGCGGCGTCGTATCTGCCGTCGAACGCCGATTTTGCCGCGCGCAGCGTCTTACGCGGGTCATATCCGCAGCGAACCATATAATAAAGGAAAAAATCATGCAGCTCGTATGCGCCCAGTATATCTTCGGTACGCTGGCTAATCTCACCCTCCTTGGATGGGATAAGCTCGGGTGATACGGGTGTATCGAGTATATCGCGCAGCGTCGCGGCAAGCTCCGCGCTGCCGCAGATATCAGCGTAATAGCCCACAAGATGGCGCACCAGCGTTTTCGGCACGGAGCAGTTTACATTGTACATCGACATGTGGTCGCCATTGTAGGTCGACCAGCCCAGCGCCATCTCGGACAAGTCGCCCGTACCGATGACGAGCCCGCCCGTCTGGTTGGCGATATCCATTGCCACCTGCGTACGCTCCCGCGCTTGTGCGTTTTCGTATGTCACATCATAAGTCCGCAGGTCGTGCCCGATATCGGTCAGATGCTGCGTCACCGAAGCGGTTATGTCAATGCAGCGGAAAGTTATGCCCATCAGCCTGCAAAGCTGCTCGGCGTTATTTTTCGTGCGCGATCCGGTACCGAAGCAGGGCATCGAGATACCCAGCACATCGGTGCGCGGTCTGCCCAGACGGTCACACGCCCGCGCGGCGACAATAAGCGCCAGCGTCGAGTCCAGCCCGCCCGAAACCGCCAACACCGCACTCTTTGCGGAGGAATGGCGCATCCGTTTGGCAAGCGCCGCCGCCTGCATATCGAGGATCAGCGAAAAACGCTTGTCGCGCTCGGTATTGTCCTCCGGTACGAAGGGAGTGCGGGAGAAGTGCCGTGTCAGGGTCGTTTCACGCAATTCCGCACCGAAGCTGATGTATCTGTACCCGGGATTTAACTCACACCTGAAGCCTGGCAGCCTGCGGCGCTCATAATCGACGCGTTTTACGTCTATCTCGGCAAAGGTCAGCTCCGCGCTTTCAAAAGGCGCGTTTTCTGCTAAAACCGTGCCGTATTCGCAAATAAACGAATGACCGCTGCAAATTTGGTCGGTCGTCGATTCGTCCGGCCCGGCGGATGCAAGCGCATATGCGCATATATGACGCCCCGAATGAAGCTTCGTCAGCTCGAGCCTATATTCGGGCTTGCCCACCAATTCGGGCGAGGCGGACAGGTTAACGATAAGTGCCGCGCCCGCCGCGCAATGAGCGGCTGACGGCGGGTTTTGGCACCACAAATCCTCGCCCAGCTCAACCCCGACCACAAGCTCGCGCAGTTTCGTGTGGCAGAATAAGATGTTCGTACCAAAAGGGGCGCGCTGTCCGGCGAAGTCCAACTCTAAATCGCCAACCATTGTTGGCATGCCTACAAATGCGGGCGCGTTATCATGTGCGGGTGCGAACTGCCGCGCTTCGTTATAAGCCGATTTGGGAATCAGCCCGAGCAGTTTACCGGTTTGCAGCACCGCGCAGCAGTTGTATAATTTGCCCGCCGCTCTGACCGGCACGCCGACGAAGAGCAGCGTGTCAAGCCCCTCTGTCGCGGCGGCGATATTACCCAGCGCTTTTTCCGCGCCATCGAGCAGCGCGGAATGGAAAAACAGGTCGGAGCAGCTATTCCCCGTGACGCACAGCTCGGGAAAAACGGCGATAACCGCTCCCCCGTTTGACGCGTCACGAGCCAATCTAATAATCTGCCCGGCGTTATAACCGCAGTCGGCAACGCGCAGAGGCGGTACCGCGACCGCTAATTTTACAAATCCGTCATTCATATCGTTGCACCCTTTATAATATTGCGGGACAATACGGGAGATACGTTCGAGGGCGCTACCCTCGAACTGTCCCGCTATAAATAACTTTTCTTTTGTCTTTTTAAAATCTATTATAAAACATTTGTATATTTCAAAAGTTTTTGCGGAGCTTT
>DHAH01000088.1:2394-2978 GCA_002397345.1 Clostridiales bacterium UBA4959 | reverse complement strand
CCTTTGAGGAGCAAGTCGCCGCGCCCGAGCCGCTCTCGGGTAAACATGCTAAACGCGCGACCGCCCTTTCGTCCGGTGACAGCCGTGCGCTGCCCCTGCGGGAGCTGCGCTCAGACGACGATATGCGCATGGAGTCGGGCATGGGCGAGCTTGACCGTGTATTGGGCGGCGGCATCGTGCGCGGTTCTGTCGTGCTGCTCTCGGGCGAGCCGGGGATTGGCAAATCGACGTTATTGCTGCAAATCACAAACATGCTTGCCGCCAACCGCAGCGTGATGTATGTCTCCGGCGAAGAATCGCAGGGTCAGCTCAAGCTGCGCGCCGAGCGGCTGGGTGCCGACGCTGAAAATCTGCTAATACTGACCGAAACCAATCTCGACAGCGCCGTCACGCAGGTTGAAGCAGTCGAACCTGACGTATTAGTGGTCGATTCTATCCAGACAATGTGGATCGAGAGCGCGTCATCCTCCCCTGGCAGCGTTACACAGGTACGCGAGTGCGCCGCGCGGCTCATCACGCTGGCAAAGACGCGGGGCATCGCGGTGATTTTGGTCGGGCACGTCAATAAAGAGGGCGGCATCGCC
>DHAH01000088.1:1825-2224 GCA_002397345.1 Clostridiales bacterium UBA4959 | reverse complement strand
GCCCGAAGGTGCTGGAGCACATGGTTGACGCGGTGCTGTGCTTCGAGGGCGAGCACCGGCAGGCATACCGCATTATCCGCGCGACGAAAAACCGTTTTGGCTCGATCTCCGAGCTGGGCGTGTTCGAGATGACGGGTCAGGGTCTGCGCGAGGTGCCCAACCCCTCGGAAGCGCTACTCGCCGATCGGCCGAAGAACGTATCAGGAAGCTGCGCGGTCTGCGTTGTCGAGGGCACGCGCCCGATTATCGCAGAAATACAGGCGCTCGCGACGCCGACGGTGTTCCCCTCCCCCCGCCGCCCTTCGAGCGGGCTGGATTACAATCGGCTGTGCCTGCTGCTCGCGGTGCTTGAAAAGCGGCTGGGGCTGCGTTTCTCCGGTTCGGACGTGTATCTTAATG
>DHAH01000088.1:1286-1550 GCA_002397345.1 Clostridiales bacterium UBA4959 | reverse complement strand
CGACAGCGGCGTTATCGCGGCGGGCGAGATCGGACTGGCGGGCGAGATCCGCGCCGTGCCCTTCCTCGAGCGGCGTGTGCGCGAAGCCGAGCGGCTGGGCTTTACAAAGATGCTCGTCCCCGCGCGCGGCGGCGACATCGAGCGCATCAAATGCGATACGATATCGCTCGTGCCCGTTAAAAGCGCGTTCGAGGCGATGGACATAATGGTTAAGAGATAATATTACCAAAATTAAATAAAAAATCCGCGTCAAAGCCCATATAT
>DHAH01000088.1:0-1138 GCA_002397345.1 Clostridiales bacterium UBA4959 | reverse complement strand
ATAATCGAATTTAAGTATAAAATTATATCAGGGAACGGTTGTTCATTAAAAAACAAAATAGAAGATTCTTGGATTAATGCGTAAAATATTATTGCATTATTAATAAAATCGCTAATATGTATTGACTTATTGTTTTGCATTTGCTATAATACTATAAAATAACAAGTGTGAGAAAATAACACTTGAACTTTAGGAGGCTATAGCATATGAAAAAGAACTTTGCAACTCTTATCTCATTGGTCTTGATCGCAATTCTCGCCTCTATCTCTGTTTTTGCCGCTTACCCGGCGTCAGTCGAATGGGATCATCCCCTCCCCACGAACGGAAAACTTCTCATTGGTGAGATGTCAGGTACACCCGCTTGGGGCGAAAGTGTAGACAACACGTTCGACAAAGCCTGGGATGGCGACGAAGATACCTTCTTTGACCCCGAAGCAGTCGGCGAAGAATATTACACTTGTATGAAACTCGATCAGGCATACATACTAACCGAAATAAGGATCCTGCCGAGATCGGGACAGGAAGGCCGTTGGGTTGGCGCTACGGTTCAAGGCTCCAATGACGGCGAAAATTGGACTGATATATTCCTAAACATGGATACACTCGATGGTTACGATTACCAGATAATCACTCCCGATCTGTTTGAAAGCGAAAGCAACACAGGTTATATCTATTATCGTTATGTAAACAATACCAGCCACGGCGACGTCGCCGAAGTTGAGCTTTACGGAAACCCCTCTAATACAGCCGTACCGACTCCCGTGGAAACTCCTAAAGAAGAAGCTCCCGCAGAAGCACCCGCTCCCGCTCCTGCCCCCGCAACCGGCGACTTCACGCTTATTGTCGTATGCGCAGCGCTCGCGGCTTTAGTAGCAACAGTCACCTTAAGGAAAAAGGCAGTAAAATAATAAAAAAATAACAACCGGCACACGCGGGAGTGAATATTCACCCCCGCGTAAATTTATATTTATTTCAGCCCGTTCGCCGCGAGATACTTCTCGCCATAACCGTAATGCTCGAAGATATAATCTATATCCTTATCTCCCCGCCCGGACAGGTTGACGAGCAAAGCACCGGTTTCGTGTGTGCGCGCGTATTTTATCGCATATGCAAGCGCGTGCGACGACTCGATCGCGGG
>DHAH01000158.1:9878-10244 GCA_002397345.1 Clostridiales bacterium UBA4959 | reverse complement strand
ATGGCTCATCAGCACCATCGGATGTTGATCCACCCCCGCGAACAGCGCGCAGCCGCTGTCAAGCTCAGCTTTGACACGCCCGTATTCGCTTGTCCCGCTGCTTGTGACCGCTCCGCCCAACAGATGGCACATAAGCTGCATACCGTAGCAGATACCGAGCACCGGGACGCCCAGCGTGAAAATCGCAGGGTCGGCTGTCACAGCGTCTTCTCCGTGGACGCTGTTCGGTCCGCCGGTCAGGATAATCGCGATAGGCGACAGCGCTTTTATCTCGGTTATCGGCGCGTTGCCCGGTTTTATAACCGAGTAGACATTTAAACGGCGCACACTCTGCGCGATCAGCTCTTTATACTGCCCGCCGAAATC
>DHAH01000158.1:9398-9750 GCA_002397345.1 Clostridiales bacterium UBA4959 | reverse complement strand
TCTTTATACTGCCCGCCGAAATCGAGCACGACGACGGTCTGATTGTGTTTTGACATGTTTTTAGTCACCTGTTATTTTATATTTCTATTATTGCGTCGCGTTCGGCGCCGACTGAGATATATTTAATCGGACATTCCACGGCTTTTTCGATGTATTCAATATATTCGCGCGCGGCAGACGGCAAGTCGGAGAGTTTACGGCAGCCCGAAATGTCGGATTTAAAACCGCGCAACCGTTTAAATACGGGCTTCGCCGACTCGAGTATGTCGCCGGTCGGGAATTCGTCTGTGATCTCGCCGTTTATATTGTTGGTGTCGCTTGTTTTATAGGCGCCGCTTGTTTTATAAGCGCC
>DHAH01000158.1:6692-9299 GCA_002397345.1 Clostridiales bacterium UBA4959 | reverse complement strand
GCGCCGCTTGTTTTATAAGCGCCGCTTGTTTTATAAGCGCCGCTTATTTCATAAGCGATGCAGACCGGGATCTCGTCCATATATGACAGCACATCAAGTTTTGTCAGCGCTAAAAAGTCCGCGCCCTGCATCTTCACGCCATACTTCGACGCCGGAATATCGAACCCGCCGACACGGCGCGGCCGGCCTGTCGCCGCTCCGTATTCACCGCCCGCGCGGCGCAGCAGTTCCGCTTCACCGCCGAACATCTCGGCGGTGAGAGGCCCTCCGCCGACGCTGGTCGAATACGCTTTCATGACGCCTATCGTATTGTCAAGTTTCAGACCCGGTACACCCGCGCCAATCGGAGCATAGGCTGCCAAGGTATTGGAAGACGAGGTGTACGGATAGATTCCCATGTCGATATCGCGCAGCGCGCCGAGCTGCGCTTCGAACAATATGTCGCGCCCCGTTTTTGCCGCGCAGCCCAGATATTCGCCGGTGTCACATATGAAGGGCAGCAGCGGCGAGCCGAATTTATCAAGCCACGCCAGCGTTTCCGCCACGCCGACCGGCTGTGATTTATACGCGCCCGCGATCGTGAGGTTTTTCCATTCAAGCAGATTTGTTATTTTCTCGCGCAGCGTGCCGGGCGACAGCAGATCACCCGTTCTTATGCCCTTTTTCATATATTTATCGGAATATACGGGCGCGATGCCCCGTTTTGTGGAGCCGTATTTTTTATCGCCCAGCCGTTCTTCCTCAAGGATATCAAGCCGGCGATGGAAGGGGAAGCAAATTATCGCCCTGTCGCTTATTTTGAGGTTATCGGGCGTGATTATAATGCCTGATTCCGTCAATCTGCGCATTTCGCCGTGCAGGTGCTCGATATCGACCACCATGCCGTTACCCATCACGTTTATGGTGTTTTCGCGCAATATGCCCGACGGCAGCAGGTTTAATATGAACTTGCCGCGGCTGTTGACCACCGTGTGACCGGCGTTGTTGCCGCCCTGATAACGCACGACGACGTCATAATCGCCACCCAGCAGGTCGACCATGCGTCCCTTGCCCTCGTCGCCCCAGTTTATGCCTACGATTGCGCTAAGCATTTTACAATGCACCTTCCTTATTGTAAACGATTGTAAACGGTTTAAACCCGTACCTCGCCTGCCGTGTCGGGGAAATCGTATTTATCCAGCACAGCGCGCACTTTTGCCACATATTCTTCGGTCTGCTCGCGCGCGAACCCGGTGTATTTGACGGGATCGAGCAGGGCGACAAGCTCGCCCTCTGTCAATCCGAAACGCCGGTCAGCCGTTATGCGCGCGATTAAATCATTTGGCGCGCCCTCCGCTTTGACCGCCTTCGCCGCCGCGATAGAATGCTCGCGTATCGCCTCATGCAGCGCCTGGCGGTCGCCGCCGCGGTTGACGCAGTACATTAATATATCCTCTGTCGCCATAAAGGGCAGCTCGTCGGCAAGGTGGCGCGCGATAATCTTCGGATAAACGGTCAAGCCGCTTATCACGTTGTGATACAGCGCCAGAATGCCGTCAACGGCAAGAAACGCCTCCGGAATGCTCACGCGTTTATTTGCGCTGTCGTCGAGCGTGCGCTCGAACCACTGCGACGACGCGGTCAGCGCCGGATTAAGCGCGTCGGCGATCACATAACGCGACAGCGACGCGATGCGTTCGCTGCGCATGGGATTGCGTTTATACGCCATAGCCGATGAGCCGACCTGCTTATCTTCAAACGGCTCGTCGAATTCTTTTAAATGCGACAGCAGTCTGATGTCGTTCGAAAATTTATACGCGCTCTGCGCTATGCCCGACAGCACGGATATGATCGTGTAGTCAATTTTGCGTGAATATGTTTGCCCGCTGACGTCGTAAACGCCATCAAACCCCATTTTTCGGGCTATCTTATTTTCCAGCTCGACTGATTTGGCGCGGTCGCCGCCGAACAGCTCGTAAAAGCTCGCGGCGGTGCCTGTCGCGCCGCGGCAGCCAAGCAGTTTTAACCCCGCGACGGCGTTATCCGCCGCTTCGAGGTCAAAAGCTAAATCCTGCAGCCACAAGCTGGCGCGTTTACCGACTGTCGTCGGCTGCGCCGCTTGAAAATGAGTATACGCCAGCGTGGGCAGCGACTTATACCGCTCGGCGAAGTCCGCCAGCGCCCGCATTACTCCAACCAGCAACGCGCGCACACGGTTCAGCGCGTCGCGCATTAGAATGATGTCGGTGTTGTCGCCCACATAGCATGAAGTTGCGCCCAAATGTATGATGGGCTTCGCGGTCGGACACTGCACGCCGTACGCGTAGATGTGCGCCATTACGTCGTGGCGCACCTCGCGCTCGCGCGCTTCGGCGACGTCATAGTTTATATCGTTTATGTGCGCCCGCATTTCATCGAGCTGCTCCCGCGTGATGCCCAGTCCCAGCTCAGACTCCGCTTCGGCAAGCGCGACCCACAGCTTTCGCCATGTGGAAAACTTGACGTCCGGCGAGAAAATGCGCTGCATTTCGGGGCTTGAATAGCGCGCGGAAAACGGGCTTTCGTATTTATTATTATTTGCAGAGGACATCTTTAAGCCTCTTTAACACTTCACGGTATGCGCCCAGC
>DHAH01000158.1:1217-6559 GCA_002397345.1 Clostridiales bacterium UBA4959 | reverse complement strand
CGGCGGAAGCGGTCTTTATCCAGTTTTTTGTCGGTTTCGGCGTCCCACAAGCGGCAGGAATCGGGCGAGATCTCGTCACAGAGGAATATGCCGTCTTTGCCGCGTCCGAATTCGAGCTTGTAATCGACGAGTTTAATACCGCATTTTAAGAACAGTTCGCGCATGAGATCGTTGATCAGCAGCGCCTGCGCGCGTATATAGTCCAGTTCCTCCTGCGTCGCGATGCCGATCGCAGTGATCTGGCTGTCATTTATCATAGGGTCGCCCAGCTCGTCGCTCTTAAGCGAAAATTCGGTGGTGACATTTTTAAGCGCGGTACCCTCGTCAACGCCGTATTTTTTGGAAAAGCTGCCCGCCGCGATATTGCGCACTATTACCTCGACCATAACGATCTCGGCGCGCTTGACCTCGACGGTTATGTCGTCAATTACACGGACAATGTGAGTTTTAACACCGTTTTTAGCGAGATAATCGAAAATAAGGTTGGAAATGGCGGCGTTCAGCTCGCCTTTGCCCTCGAGGTCCTCTTTTTTCAACCCATTGAGCGCGGTCGCGGTGTTTTTATATTTAATAAGATATGTGTCGGGTGAATTCCCCTCGTAAACCTGTTTGGATTTACCCTCGTAAAGCAATTTCATATTCCCGTTTATCTCCCGATTTATTTTTATATTTCGATAAAATTATATCATCCCGGCGCAAAATTGTCAACGCCGGGATGTATCAGATTAATTTATACCCCGTATAAAAGGCGCGCCCGTTGTCGGCGGCATATTTTCCGAGCCGCAGTGCGCCATATTGCCTATATTTGCCCCCGTCTAACCGTTTATTCCAGCGCCTGTGCGAGGTCGGCGATTATATCGGCGGCGTTTTCCATGCCGACCGATAGCCGGATGAGGTCAGGGCTGACACCGCAAGCGGCGAGCTGCTCGTCGGTGAGCTGGCGGTGGGTGGTGCTTGCGGGATGCAACACACAGGTGCGCGCGTCGGCGACATGCGTTTCAATCGACGCCAGCTTCAGGCTGTCCATGAACCGTGTCGCCGCTTCTCTGCCGCCGCGCACGCCGAACGCCATCACGCCGGACGTGCCGCAGGGCATATATTTCTCCGCAATCGCGTGATATTTGCTGCTTTCAAGCCCCGGATAGTTTATCCACGAAACGTTTTTATGCCCCTCGAGGAAGCGAGCCGCGGCAAGCGCGTTTTCACAGTGACGCGGGATGCGCACATGCAGTGATTCCAGCCCGAGGTTCAGATAAAACGCGTTTTGCGGCGACGGGATCGCGCCCAGATCGCGCATGAGCTGTGCTGTCGCTTTGGTAATAAACGCGCCTTTGCCGAACCGTTCGGTATAGCTCACGCCGTGATATGACGGGTCGGGCTCGGTTAAGCACGCGAACTTACCGCCCTGCGCCGCCCAGTCGAAATTGCCGCTGTCAACGACAGCGCCCCCAACCGCGACGGCGTGTCCGTCCATATATTTAGTGGTGGAGTGCGTGACAATATCCGCGCCCCACTCGATGGGACGGCAGTTTATAGGTGTGGGAAATGTATTGTCCACAATCAGCGGCACGCCGTGCGCGTGTGCGACGCGCGCGAATTTTTCTATGTCGAGCACAACGAGCGACGGGTTTGACAGTGTTTCGGCGAACAGCGCTTTTGTGTTGGGTTTAAACGCCGCCGCGATTTCTTCTTCGCCTGCATCAGGATTGATAAATGTAGCTTCGATGCCCATGCGTTTCATCGTCACCGAAACAAGGTTAAACGTGCCGCCGTAAATCGCCGACGACGACACAACATGGTCGCCCGCGCTCATGATATTAAACAGCGCGAAGAAGTTCGCCGCCTGTCCCGATGAGGTGAGCATACCCGCGTATCCGCCCTCCAGCGCCGCGATTTTAGCGGCGACCGCGTCGTTTGTGGGGTTTTGCAGACGGGTGTAGAAATAACCCGCTTCCTCTAAATCAAACAGCTTGCCCATTTCGACGGAACTGTCATAACGAAAGGTTGTGGACTGGTATATAGGCAGCACGCGCGGTTCGCCGTTTTTGGGCGCGTATCCCGCGTGCAAACAGTTTGTTTCAATATTGTACATATATCATACCTCAGTTTATGAGATTAATTAAATTTTCTACTTCTTAAAGAAGTTATCATATTTACACTTTATAGCTGTCTTTCAGCGTCACAATGCGGTTGAATGTATTCTCATTTTTAGTGTCGCGGCAGAAATAGCCGACCCTGACGAACTGGAAGCGTTCCCCGCTCACGGATTGTTCCCCGCGCACGGACTGTTCCCCGCGCACGGATTGTTCCCCGGGTCTTGAATCCGCCAGCGACGGTTCAATTTTCGCGTTCGTGAGCTTCTTACACGAATCGCGGTTGAGGAAATCGGTGAAATCGCTGTCCTCGGGAAGGTCGCCCATATTCGGCTGGGTAAACAGCCGCTCGTACAGCATTACGTCCGCCGACGCGGCATGTCTCGCCGACAGCCAGTGGATCGTGCCCTTGATCTTGCGTCCGTCGGAGGGGTTGCCGTCGCGGGTTTCAAGATCGGCGGTCACGCGCAGCTCGGAAATATTGCCGTCCGCGTCCCTGACTATCTCATCGAGCTTCACTATATACGCGCCCATCAGCCGAACCTCGCCGTCCGGCTTGAGCCGGAAGAATTTTGGCGGCGGCACTTCGGCGAAATCGTCGCGCTCGATGTACAATTCACGCGTGAAGGGCAGCGCGCGCGTCCCCGCGTTTTCGTCGTTGGGATTATTGGGCAAATTGAAATATTCCATTTTATCTTCGGGGTAGTTGGTGACGATTACTTTTATCGGGTCGAGCACCGCGACACGCCGAATCGCCGTTGTGTTCAGCTCCTCGCGGATACAATGCTCCAGCAGCTCGATATCGACCAGACTGTTCGCTTTTGCGATACCCGCGCGGCGTACGAATTCGAAAATCGACTCCGGGGTATAACCGCGCCTACGCAGCGCGCAAAGCGTGGGCATTCGCGGGTCGTCCCAGCCGTCGACGAACCCGTCGAACACCAGCTTGCGCAGATAGCGCTTACCCATCATTGTGTATGAAATATTCAGCTTGGCAAATTCGATCTGGCGCGGTTCGGGTTTGAATAAGCCGATATTTTCGACCACCCAGTTATAAAGCGGGCGGTTATTTTCGAATTCCAGCGAGCAGAGCGAATATGTGATGCCCTCGGTAGCGTCCTGTATGGGGTGCGCGTAGTCGTACATGGGGTAGATGCACCACTTATCGCCCTGACGGTAGTGAGGGGTGCGCTTGATGCGGTAAATCGCCGGGTCGCGCATGTTCATATTGGGCGAGGTCATGTCGATTTTAGCGCGCAGTGTGCGGCTGCCGTCGGGGAACTCGCCGTTCTTCATGCGCTCGAATAAGTCGAGATTTTCTTCGATCGAACGTCCGCGCCACGGGCTTTCGCGTCCCGGCGTGGTCAGCGTGCCGCGGTAGGCGTTCATCTCCTCCGCCGATAAATCGCACACGAACGCCAACCCCTTTTTTATGAGCAGCACCGCGTATTCGTAACATTTGTCAAAATAATCCGAACCGTAGAACACGCCGCCGCCAAACTCCGAACCCGCGTCGGGCACAGCGCCCAGCCACAGCAGGTCGCGGTAGATCGATTCGACATATTCGGGGTCTTCCTTGGCGGGGTTGGTGTCGTCATAGCGCAGGTTGAATTTACCGCCGTATTTTTTGGCGGTCATATAGTTGATGTATATAGCCTTCGCCGAACCGATGTGCAGATATCCGTTCGGTTCGGGCGGAAAGCGCGTGTGCACATGGTCGCGCCAGCCGTTCTCTGCCGACGGCCCGGCGGCAAGCTCCTCATCGATGAAATCGTGTATGAAATTAGAGTTAATCTCTGTCATTGATTTATATACCAATAACCGACGCTTGCGAATCTTCATTCGGGCGTTATACTTAAATTCGATTATAAACCCGGTAAAAATCCGTGTTAAAAGCTTGAATATATGGGTTTTAGCGCGGATTTTTATCATTATCTATCGAATTTAAGTATTAGTTATCCTTTCTTGTAATTTTTCGTTGTGCTCCTGAATTTACCAACAATCTCCGGTTTAATTAATGTATACAGCAGGTATCCCAGCAAACCGCCCGCCGTATTAAGTATTATATCGTCGATATCGGTGACGCGCGATATCTGCGGGAGTTGACACAGCTCGATAAACAGCGAAGCCGCCGCTGAAATGAGCGCCGCCTTGCGCCAATGCGCGCCCCGCCACAACAGCGACAGCATAAAACCGAATGGAATGAATACCGCGATATTGCCGATTACATTAATTAATACAGCAGTGGTATTCCCGTATAATTTATACGCGCCGAAAATCATCTCGTAAACGAAGTTGAACGGAATGAGGTTTACCTTCATTCCCGATATATCAAAAGTCAGCGAAGTTATGTGTGACAGAATGGTGACAGTCGCCAACCCGCCGCAGTACATAATGAACAGCGCCGAGGTGATTTCGTGCGCAGACGTCGTTGTAGAAACGGATTCGTTCCCGACCGGTAAATCCGGTTGGAGTTTATTCACATGTGCGATTTTTTTACGCCGCAGCGACGCAAGCATGCGCATAAACACCGCCAGCGGCAGCGTCATGAGCATTCCGCCGCCAATCTCGCCCAGATAACGCAGTATCGTCCTCATACCAGCGTATCAGCGTAATTTTTCACGCGTTCGATAACGCGCTGTCGCCCTAAAATGTGCATTACATCGTACAGATCTGGCGAATTCAGCCGCCCTGTGACCGCTACGCGCAGGAACATCGCGATGTCTCCGACATGTCCTTTGTACTGCTCGGGCGACTGTTTGTATTGTTTGACCTCTGGCGCGAAACCCAGTGCTTCCGCGATTATTTTAAGCTTGCCGAACCATGCGTTTTGGTCGTCGGCTTCGTCGTATACCGTGATAAATTGTTCCAGCGCCGCGCGGATGTCGGATTTCTCAAATTTGTCATCGATCTGTTCTTCCGCCGCAAACATGCCGTCGTAGAAGAACGATACATACTGTTTTACATCCGACCATTTGGCAAGATCCTTGCGCGGTTTCGCGCCGCCGCGACCCAGCGCGAATATCTTGCGGGCATAATCGGGGTCGGCGGTCAGCGCGGTGTGAAGCTCTTTATCGTATTCACCCGACCACGCGGTCACACTGTCGTAAACCTCGTCGGCGGTCATGCGGCTGATGACGCTCCGCCCGATGTCGTTCAGTTTATTAAAATCGAACAGACAGCCTGACGAGCTTAGCTTGTTTACGCTGAACGGAAAATCGGTATATAGTTTATCGGGGTTTTTCGCCC
>DHAH01000158.1:0-1031 GCA_002397345.1 Clostridiales bacterium UBA4959 | reverse complement strand
CGGTTTTTCCCCCCCGCCACTCCTCGTAATTGGAGTTGAGCAATGTCATGAGGTATTCGGTTGTCACCGCGACGGGATAACCGCTGCTGTAAAAATACGCCAACCCGAATTCAGGGTCTTTGCGTTTTGACAGCTTGCGTTTCATACCGGTAACGTCGTCAAGCTTAAGCACCTGCGCGGTGTGGATGTACTTCGGCATCTTAAACCCCAGCGCGCGGAACAGCTCGATGTGGAACGGCAGGCTGGGCAGCCAGCTTTCGTCGCGCACGACGTGCGTGGTGCGCATCAGGTGGTCGTCAACGGCATGTGCGAAGTGGTAGTCGGGTATTCCGTCGCTTTTGAGTATCACATGGTCGATAAAATTGTCCGACACGTCGATTGTGCCCTTGACAAGATCGGTAAACTTCGAGCTTTTCCCTTCCTCGCCTTGTGAGCGCAGGCGCAGCACAAATTTTTCGCCTTGGTCAAGTTTTGCCTTGATTTTATTTATATCGGCGTCGCGCCATACCGCCCATTCGCCGTAATAACCGGGCGTGAGCTTCGCGCTTGCCTGTTCCTCACGGATTTTGCCGAGCTCTCCGGGCGAACAAAAGCAGGGATATGCTTTTCCTTCGCGCACGAGCTGTTTTGCGTAGGTTTGGTATATTTCTTTACGCTGCGATTGTCGATAAGGACCGTATGCGCCGTTATCGCCCGTAACAGTTGCGCCCTCATCGAATTTAATACCGTATAAACCGAGCATATCGATGATCATCGCGGTGCCGCCCTTGACCTCGCGCTTGAAATCGGTATCCTCTATGCGCAGATAAACCACGCCGCCCGACTGATGTGCCAGCCGCTCGTCAATCAGCGCGCCGTAGATATTTCCCAGATGAATAAAACCTGTGGGCGACGGCGCAAGCCGCGTGACTTTCGCCCCCTCGGGCAGCTCCCGCAGCGGATAGCGCCGCTCCATATCGCAGGGCAGTATCGTTATTTGCGGATAAAGCAGCTCCGCAAGCTCTGTATTAAAATTATCAGCCATATATTCC
>DHAH01000006.1:12953-13693 GCA_002397345.1 Clostridiales bacterium UBA4959 | reverse complement strand
GAGTATCTAAAATCAAAAAACCCAAATATCAAGATTGTAGCCGTTGAACCGGAAACCTCTGCCGTTCTATCTACCGGTGTTGCAGGAAGCCATAAAATTCAAGGTATCGGCGCGGGTTTTATACCCGATATACTTGATACAAAAGTATATGACGAGATAATCCGCGTTGAAAATGACGACGCTTTCAAAATCGGACGCGATATTGTGCGCTGCGATGGGGTGCTGGTGGGCATTTCCTCGGGCGCTGCGGCGTGGGCGGCGCTTGAAATTGCCAAACGTCCCGAAAACGCGGGCAAGCTGATTGCCGTTCTGCTGCCCGACACAGGGGACCGGTATCTGTCAACACCTATGTTTGTAGAATAGGACAGCTATGTTGGGGGATCATAAGATGATCCCCCAATCCCATTTCTCCCCGTTCTACTCTTACCTGAAATATTGCGGGAATTGCAAGATGATGCCGTTAGTCATCGTGTCCGCCATACCCAATGCCTGTCGTTCGACATTATCGAACATGTTGATACTGTCAACAAATTTTTCGTTAAAAAGGTCAGACGCCTCGTCTTTTGTCATTGCGAGGTGATCGTACAGCATCTTCTGCCATTCTTTCATCGACCAGTTCGGGTTGATCCCGGCGAGGAACATCGCGATCTCGTCGGCATTTTGATGCCAGCGCTTATCGGCGTCGTCAACGGCGGCGCTGTCGTCTTTAATCATCGCCTGTACAAGCTGCCCCGCTATTT
>DHAH01000006.1:9907-12811 GCA_002397345.1 Clostridiales bacterium UBA4959 | reverse complement strand
CGAGGTGATTTGTTAACAGCTCTCCGAGCTGCGCGGCGACTTTTTCTCCGTAAAACGGTTTTATCGCCGCCTCAACGTCCTTGGGATTCTGAAGCAAGCGGTTGGTTGTATAATCAACATCAGGAAGTCCGAAAATCATGCTCAGCATAACCATTCGCGTCCAATAAACGTGCTGTTCCCACAGCATTCTCAAATGGTTACTCAGGTTAAGCTCCGATCTGCTGATGCCTCTTATGGGCGGCTGCGCGGGCATTTTACCGCTGTTCTGCGGCACACAGATTATTTGCCCGATTTGCAGATTGTTAGGATTAAGCCCGGGGTTAAGCGTGGTTATATCAGATACCATAATTTTAAACCGGTTAGCTATTTTCCACAGCGAATCTCCGGCGCGTATTGTATACGGAAGCGATCCGATGCATTTGTTTTGCGTATGTATCACTGCCCTTCAAAATAATAAGAAAATGTTTGCTATTATTTATTTTATGCCGTTTATAAAAAGATGACAAAAAAACATCCGCCATTAAATGACGGATGCACTTTTTTTAGTAAACTAAACCTATTGGGGCTACCCCGGTATACCCCGCATTCTTTAAGCGTAGAAACTGTGGTTCCCGATTTTAAAAACGAAGCTGCGGTTACGCGAGATCCAGGTGGAAACCGCCAGCTTGGGGTTCATGAAGTAGAGAATGTTTTTCGACACGGAAAATCCCTCAAGACAGACTTTTGCGGCAATGATACAGTCCTCTGTCGGCGTGTTGTTTATGACAGGCGAGTTTACGGGATAAAACTGCACCGAATATCGGCAGTCGAAAAGCACATCGTATACAGTGTCGGGAAAATCGGAGCTTGCCACACGGTTGAGAACGACATTACCGACCGCGATTTTGCCCAGCAGCGGTTCATGTTTGCTTTCGGCATTAATGATGCGCGCCAACCATAACAAATCGGTCTGGTTGTAGAATTTATCGCCGGATACAATCGGCTCGCCGGTGGTGTACAGATAGGCGCACTGCTCGGCGTCGTTCCACTCGACCCGCGCTCCGATTGCGACAGCAAGCGAGCGGACAGGTACATACAAGGTGTCATTAATCGTCAGATTTGCGTCGTTTCGGTAGAGAACGCGCCCGTTCGCGATAATGTAATTCTCTCCGATAGGGACATCGATGTTCAGCGCAGGTGATTCGCAGCGCGAAGTGTTGGTCGCATAGTCCCATGTGATTTCGGCGCCTTCGATAACGGCGAGGCAATAGGCGCGGAATGATACATACATGGTGTCATTTAAAAGAATCGGGATAACCGTCTGGCTGACAACGCCGTCAAAAGCGATACGCGGCTCGCCGCTGTTATTATGCTGCACCGGAGGCTGAACGGGTATCGCTATAACCGGCACGGAAGGCTCGGTTACGCTCGGTGCGGGCGTAGTCGGAACAGGTGTGGCAGGTTGAGGCGTGACCGGCGCGGGTGTGACCGGCGCGGGTGTGACCGGCGCGGGCGGCATGACCTCTGGATTGGCGGGTACAGTGCTCTGCCCGCCGTCAGTTTGGGGGATCTCTTCGAAACCGGGGAGTATGTAGGCTTGTGCTGTTACGCTCGCTCCAAAAGCAAGGGCAAGCGAAAGGAAAATTGCGATGATGGTCTTATTCATTATACGTTGGTTCAGTGCGGCAGTCCACATTCCGGGACGCGTAAATGAACGCGCAGGTCCGTCGTGGGAACGCCTTGTTCCTCCGTCATTTATTTGCCCAGATCGGGTTTGCCATCCTCCCTCCAGGCAAAAAGATTATAGCATCCACGTGCGAACGAATAAACAACATTTCGTAAACAGAGTGTTAATTGAGCGATTTTGGATAATTATTCTGGAATTTTATATGGCATATTGCACAATAATTACAGTATATTATGCTAATGGTGGCAATACGCCCTTTTGTTGTAATGATGAATTATGTCGTTTTAACAAGTAAATGGTCTTTATAAAATATTGTAACCAAAACCGGGCGGGTATCCTAAACCGGTTTATCCGGATTAAGGTACCCGCCCTTTCAGCGCATCGCCGCTTGTCAGCTTATCATGTGCCGTATAATTTTCCTTGAGGTTGTTTTCGGGAAAGGCTCGTTTCGAAGCTCGTATTTACGTATCTGCCGGAAGCTGGGCAGCGTCTTGTTAAGTGCGTTGATTTCTTTTTTGATAGCGTTGTCGATCGCTTCACTTTCTTTTAGCCCGATTGATTCCGCGTATTCTGTATCCGGATATATCAGCGCGGTAATTTGGATGGTTTCGCCATCCTCCGCGCGCCTGCCCACGACGGCGCATTCCGATACCAGACGGATACTGTCGATAACCTCTTCAATCTCCTCGGGATAAACGTTTTTACCGTTTTCAAGAACAATAACGTTCTTTTTGCGTCCGGTGATAAATATAAAACCGTCGTTGTCGATATATCCGTAATCGCCGGTGTGGAACCAGCCGTCGACTATCGCCGCGGCGGTCAGCTCCGGCGCGTTGTAATAACCGAGCATCACGTTATCGCCGCGCACCAGTATCTCACCGATAGGCAGCCCGCCGGAAGTGTCTTCCACATCAATGATGACCTCCAGTCCCGGCATGGGCAGCCCTACTGAACGATCTTTTTTCCAGTTGAACGGACAGACAGAAATCAGCGGAGCGCATTCAGTGATACCGTAACCTTGGGTAAGGTTGATGCCGAACGACTCGAAATACCCTATCATATCAGGATTCAGCGGCGCGCCGCCGCAGATAATGCGGCTCAGCCTGCCCCCGAACGACGCCATTACCTCTGCAAACAGTGTCTTGCGCAGGTCTACGCCCGCGACGCGCAGTGTATCCGAAACCTTTGTCGCCATCTCGAGCTTTTTGTCCGCGCCGGTCTTTCGTGCGGTATCAATG
>DHAH01000006.1:6214-9795 GCA_002397345.1 Clostridiales bacterium UBA4959 | reverse complement strand
GGTATCAATGATCTTTTTGTAAATAGTGTTCACGAACAGCGGAACAAGCGTGACCGCTGTCGGTTTGTAATACTGGAAGCTGCGCAGCACGTTTTTCAGGCTGTCGTTAATGCAGACGGTGCAGCCGATTAAAATAGGCGTAAGGATACCGCACGTCATTTCATATGTGTGGTGTATGGGCAATACCGAAAGCATCACATCTTCCGGTTTAACGTCGATGAGCCGGTGGCTGCCGTTTATCGCCGCCGCGATGTTGCGGTGAGACAGCATGACGCCTTTGCTTGTCCCTGTCGTACCCGAGGTAAACAAGATAGCGCACAGTGCGTTAGGGTCGATTACACAGTTTTTATACGAATTTTCACCTCCATCGACAAGCGAGCGTCCGTAGCCAACGAAGGAATGGAACGGCACGAAAACGCGCATCTCGGGTTTGCCGCAGGGGGGTGTTTCACCGAATCCGAATTCGGGTATCACTCCGAAATATTCGGCGCACTCAATTTTATCGATTAAAGGCTCGAGCAGCCTGCGCATTGAAGGCGAGCAGATCACACAGCGCGCCTCGGCGCGGCGGATGAAGCCGCACAGCACCTCGGCGGGCAGTTCGCGGTCGAGCGGCACGATTATATTGTCACTGTTCACCGCCGCCAGATATGTCGCTATCCATTCGGGCGCGGTCTCGCCTATAACCGCTATTTTATCACGGTGAAATCCAAGCGCTTTAAACGCCGTGCCCAGCCGCTCGGTCATCTTATAAAGACCCGCAAATGACAGTGAATAATCTTCGCCATCGCGGCGGAAACGCAAAAACGGCTTATCGCCATACAATTTAGCGCTGCCCTCAATCAGTTCGCGCAGATCGCCTATCACGCGCTCGCGCTCCGGCGGATAGACGCGCCCGGTGAGCTGATTTATGTATTCTTTTATGTTAAAAAAGTTTATCAGGTCGTTGAAATTGTTCGCCATACCAAGATCCCCCGTGAATAAGTTATCGTTTTGTCAGATATTATTTAATACCGCGCGGAAAGCAAAAATTACACATAAAAATATCAGCCGGTATTGCTAATATGTCGTTAAAATGCTATAATGAGCGCAGCGAATTCAAACATATCTTTCCTTTTAAATATAAATCCGAAAGATATGTTATAATGAGCGCAGCGAATTCAAACACAAACTTCATTTTTAATAAATCCGAAGTTTGTGTTATAATGAGCGCAGCGAATTCACAAATTTTATTTTTAATAAATCCACGCGAATATTATTATATATTATAATGAAGGTAAAAATTCATGATAAAATTACCAGCCGTATTTTCAAACGGCGCATTATTTCAATGTAGCACACGCTTCACTTTGCGAGGTCAGGCGAACCCCGGCTCGCGGATATCGGCTCGGCTGACCAAAACAGGCGGAACGCCCCGTGTGTTTGAAGATTTTGCAGACGCGGAGGGAAGTTTTTCGTTGGAAATGGAGGCGCCGCCCGCTTCGTTTGACGAATATGCCCTTACCGTCACCGACGGTAAAAGCGAGTGCAGTATATCTGATATCCTGTTTGGCGAGTTGTGGATCGCCTCTGGTCAGTCCAACATGGAAATGACCAATCTGTTTATGCGCGGTAAAAATGAACTTTATAAACAGATGAAGTGCAAGAAGCTGCGTATATTCGCTCAAAATTGGATGGGCGGGCTTGCGGCTGACAGCAGCTTCCCTTTTACGCCGCAGGATGATTTGCCGGGCGAATGGATCGGCTGCGACGACCCCTCGCGGTTGGATAACGTGTCCGCGTGCGCGTCCGCGGCTATTTTAGAGTTGTATAACCGTTTAAACAAAACCGGCGGCAATGTGCCGGTCGGCTTTCTAAACGCGTCGGTGGGTGCGACGACAATTGAAACCTGGCTACCCCGTGAATCGATAATGACTGACGGCACGGTGAAGGATTACATAACCAAAATCGGACGGCTCCCGACCGAAGATAAATTCAATACGCACGGCGGAGCGAACTTCACGCAGCCCTGCGCGCTGTATAATTTAAAGATCGCGCCCTTCGCCGGTCTGCGTGCGAGGGGAACGCTGTGGTATCAGGGTGAGTCGAATGTCGCCTCCCGCGAGAGCGCCGAATATTACCTCGCGGCGCTGCGCGCTTATCACAGCGCATATGAGAAGCGTTTCGCGCCTGACGGAGCCGCATATCAGATAATATGTTCGCAGCTCTACCCGTGGCTGTATACCTCGGAATCCACAGGTTCCGCGGACGAATGCACCTTCGGTTATTTAAATCAGGCGTTCACCGACGCCGCGGACGCGGAACCCGATAAGTTCGGCATTGTGACTGTTTATGACCTGCCGCCGATCTGGGCTTTTGGCATGGGCAATCACCCCATACATCCCTCCAATAAATACGAGATCGGTTTCCGCATGGGCATGCTGATTCATAACCGCTGCCACGGCGGGAGAGGGTCACGGAGCGCGGCGACATTAAAAGAATATAAATGCGGCAACGGTGCTGTAACACTCACCTTCGGGCAAAAGCTGACCTGTCCAGAAAAACAGATCCGGGGCTGCTATATAGCCGGTGACAACGGATTGTATGTCGAAGCGGACGCCCAAATAATACGCGGCGGCAAGCTGCGCCTGAGTCATCCGCATGTGAAGAACCCCGTTAATGCCGCGTATATGGTTTCCTGTTTAGAGCAATCCGGACGGCTTTATTCCGGTGAGCTGCCGGTCGCGCCCTTCATGACCGACCGTACGGGTCGCGTCGCCATAGAACCCAAGCCGTGGACGCGCACCGAAAACGACAGCGTATTTGTCGTCGCGCATGTGGATATGGCTGATTACAGAAAGATTGACGCATATCCGCGTCCGACATGGCTGTGCGAGCCGGGCACGCAACTGTGCCGCGACAACGTGTTCGCGTCATGTGCCGGTGCGCTGCGCATTTTCGCCGGCGAAGATAGCTTCGCGCGCATATACGCGCCCGCGTATACCGCAAACCGGCTGGATATGTATAACTACAGCGGTTTATCGCTTAATCTAATCGGCGGCAGAGCCGCAAAACTGCGCGTGGGATTTGCATATGCGGAAGATAAAACATTATGGTTCGACTGCGTTCCCGCGCACAATTCCGACCCCGACGGCGATATCTTCAGCGTAAATTTCACGTTGCCGGAAAAATACTGTTCGCGGATATGTTTTGAATTTGATCTCTCCGCGTGTCCCATAAAAGCGGTCAGCATGGAGAACATTGTTTTGGTACCGGGAGTTTGATAATAATAATAAAGCAAAGCGCAAAGCGCGTAAAACAATACCACGCGGTTTTTATTACGGCTTTGTACGTAAAAGGGGCGTGGTCATAAACATGAAACTGCTTGTTGCAGAGGACGAGCGCGAGCTGTCCGCCGCGCTGTGCGCCATATTGCGCCACAACTATTACACCGTCGACGCCGTTTATGACGGTGCCGACGCGCTGGATTACGCGCTTAACGGCGATTATGACGGTGTTATACTCGATATCATGATGCCCTGCCGCGACGGTGTGTCGGTACTCACAGAGCTGCGCCGCCGCGGTGTGACTGTTCCTGTATT
>DHAH01000006.1:5620-6029 GCA_002397345.1 Clostridiales bacterium UBA4959 | reverse complement strand
CACCGCGCGGGGAGACGTCGCCGACCGTATCGCCGGGCTTGACGCCGGAGCTGACGATTATATGCCCAAACCGTTTGACACCGGCGAGCTGCTGGCTCGCGTGCGCGCGATGACACGCCGCCAGGCGGGTCATTCGCACAACACGCTCTCTTACGGCAATGTGCAGCTTAACCGCGAGAATTTCGAGCTGTCGGTCACGGGCGGCAGCTCCTACCGGCTGGGCAACCGCGAATATCAAATGATGGAGATGCTGCTTTCCGACCCGCAGCGTGTAATTTCGACCGCACAGTTCATGGAGCATATATGGGGTTATGACTCCGATGCCGAGATCGGTGTAGTGTGGGTCTATATATCGTTTTTACGCAAAAAGCTTACCGCACTGGGCGCCGATGTGGAGATCAAAGCGAGC
>DHAH01000006.1:5152-5467 GCA_002397345.1 Clostridiales bacterium UBA4959 | reverse complement strand
GGTATTCGCTTGAAATAAAATCATAACAAATAAATTAAAAATCAATGATTAAAAAATTGCAGCGAAAATTTATTGTTATCGCGACTATGTCGGTCTTTTTTGTCATGCTTGTTATTATCGGCGGAATAAATCTAGCTAATTTGTACTCGGTTAACCTGCAGATCGATGAGCTGCTCATGTTTTTGTCCGAAAACGACGGTAAATTCCCTGCTATCGATAAAGACAGCGATGAAACCAGTAAAAATAGCAATGCCGAAAACAAAGGTGCCGAAAATCCGCCCAAAAATTCGCGCGTTATGGCGGGGTTAAGCGAGG
>DHAH01000006.1:1519-4997 GCA_002397345.1 Clostridiales bacterium UBA4959 | reverse complement strand
ATTCGCGCGTTATGGCGGGTTTAAGCGAGGAAAGCCGCTTCGTTACGCGCTATTTCATCGCGCGCGCCGATAAAGACGGAAAGATATTTCAGCTTGACACGGGACATGTCGCCGCGCTGACCTCAAGCGGCGCGCAGCGCCTTGCGCTTGAGGTGCTGGAATCGGGGCGTATAACCGGATATACGGGAGTATATAAATTTTTAGTTTCGGATCGCTTTTACGGGCGGCTGGTCGTTTTCCTCGACTGCCGCGAACGGCTGGGCGCGGTAGGCAGGGTGCTTGGCGTGTCGCTTGCTATCGGCGCGGGCGGATTGGTGGTAGTGTTCGCGCTAATCTCGATATTTTCCCGCCGGGCGATCGCGCCGGTGGCAGAGAGCATCGAAAAACAGCGGAGGTTTATCACCGACGCAAGCCACGAGTTGAAAACCCCCCTCGCCATTATCTCCGCTAACGCCGAGGTATTGGGTTATGACTGCGGCGAAAACGAATGGCTGACGAGTATACAGAATCAAACTAAACGGCTGGGCGCGCTTATCGGCGATATGCTCATGCTCGCAAGGCTTGACGAGGAGCGCGATGCCGTACAGTCGACGGTATTCTCCCTTGATCAAGCGCTGCGAGAGACGGTTGAACCATATGAGGCGGTTGCCATCACGCGCGGACTTAAACTCCACACGGAAATAAATTCGCGTATCGGCTGCCGCGGCGACCAGCAGAGCATACGGCGCGCCCTCTCTGCGCTGCTTGACAATGCCCTTAAATATGCCGGCGGAGAGGGGCGCGTCGAAATAAGCCTGACCCGGCGCGGGCGCTGGTCGGTCGTCACGGTGTTTAATACAGTAAAGTATGATGCTGACGACTCCCTGCCCGAATATCTGGACAAGCTGTTTGATCGTTTTTACCGCGCGGATTCATCACGTTCGCGCAATACCGGCGGTTACGGGTTGGGGCTGTCGATAACGCGTTCGATTGCGGAAGCGAATAAAGGCACAATCACCGCTAAATTACACGACGAGGGAATTGTTTTTACCGTGACGCTGCCCTACGCTGATGTGCGATAAACAAACTGCCGGCTTTAGCGGGTGCAAAACACCCGCATTTTTAAACGTTGTAAACGGTGGCGCTTTTTAATATATAACCGCCCTCACCTGCGGTTATATCAATATGCAGTTCTGACGCGCGCACCGTCGGGAATTGCAGTATGCGTTTATGTCCGACTGCGTGTCCCTCGCATATGCATACCGGGTTGTGCAGCGCGGATGAGCGCACCGAAACCTTGAATTCATGAATGCGTTCACCTTCGGTAAGATCTTCACATAATACAAGGTGATTTATCATTTTGTTACCGCCAAGCGCTATTTTATAACCGCCGTCTTTTGCCTCCAGTGTCGAAGCAATCGGATTGTCGAACCGGCGGCGTATTTCCGCGCCGAACTCCGCAAGCCGGTCAGCGTCAGCCTGCGGCAGCTTGCCGTCGCGGTCCGGGCCGATGTTGAGCAGCAAATTCGCTCCGCAGCCCACAGAATAGTAATAAAGCCCCATCAGTTCGTCTACACTTTTTACCGTGTGAACATCCTTGTCACTGTAAAACCAGTTCCAATCGCGCATACGGAAATCGCACTCCGCGGGCATAAAACGCGCTTGACCCATGTCATCTTTCCGGTCGGTCAGCACCGAAAAATCGAGCGCCGACACTTCGCTGCGGTTATGTATGCCCGCCATGCCCGCTTCGTTTCCAACCCAGCGCGTGTCGGGATCCCACATGTTGAAAATCAGAATATCCGGCTGCATGGAGCGTATGGCGGAGATAATTCGCGCAGTGTCGTATGTATGCCCTTCCGAGCCGCAACCGTCGAACCAAAGATAATCAATCACGCCGTAGCCGGTCAGCAATTCGCTTATCTGATTGATAAAATAATCGTCGTATTCTCGCGCGGTGCGTTTTGTAAATCCGGCTTCAGCGGGAGAATAATACAACCCGACTTTCACGCCGTATCTGCGGCAGGCGTCGGTGAATTCGCGCACCACGTCGCTGTTTCCATCGCGGAAAGGTGTGCCCGCGACGCTGTAATCGGTATATTTCGACGGCCAGTTGGCGAAGCCGTCGTGATGCTTGCAGACGAGAATCGCGTATTTCGCGCCGAAATCCCGCGCCGCCCTGATCCAGCCGTCGCAATCCAGCCCGACCGGGTTAAAAGCGGATAACGCCATAGGCTTGCCGTCCCAGTCGTTGTGCCCTTCATAAAACGTGCGGATACCGAAGTGGAAGAAAAGACCCATTTCCCAATCCAGAAATTGAAGTTGTTTCGGGGTAGGTATTATTTGGCTCAATGAAATCACCTCGTTTTATTTTATTAAAAACGTAACGGCGGGGGCAAGCCCCCGCCCCACATATTTTTATAACGGATATTTTGTCATATGATCGATGAGTGTATCCACAGTGGTGAACGCCATTCCTGTCACAGTGTCGGCGCAGCCGTAGTAAATCGCTATACGTCCGGTCGCGGCGTCGGTGAGCGCGGCGCAGGGGAATGTGACGTTTGGCACGTCGCCCGCCAACTCATACGGCTCCTCCGGTCCGAGGATATAGAAACGCGAACGCAGCTTAACCTTCCACGGTTCGTCAATATCGAGCAGCGCGCAGCCCACGCGGTAA
This sequence comes from Clostridiales bacterium UBA4959, assembly GCA_002397345.1. Classification (GTDB taxonomy): domain Bacteria; phylum Bacillota; class Clostridia; order Oscillospirales; family CAG-272; genus DTU078. Next base: position 2,341 of record DHAH01000006.1, on the reverse strand, counting down.
ACAAAACCGTTGCAGGTATTAAGCACGCCGTGATATATAAGCAGCCAGCCTTCGTCGGTTTCGATCGGCACAGGTCCCGCTCCGACTTTTTTGCTCTGCCATGCCGAGCGATCGCCGCCGTAAGTGCCCATCACAAAACGATGACGACCCCAATACGTCAAATCGGGGCTTTCACTGTAGAAAATATCGCCGAATGGGGTGTGACCGGTGTCAGACGGACGTGAAAGCAGCCCATATTTACCGTTTATTTTACGCGGGAACAATACGCCGTTGCGGTTATAGGGCAGCAATAAATTTTCAAGCTGGTGGAATGTCTTGAAATCGTCGGTATAGCCCAGTCCGATCGTCGGACCGTGATAACCGTTGCACCAAACGATATAATACCGGTCGTCAATCTTCACGACGCGCGGGTCATAACGGTATTCGCGGCGCGTGATTTCGGGATCGCCTTCGAATGTGACCGGCTCGTGGTTTATCCGCCAGTTAATGCCGTCGCTGCTGAAGCCCGGGAAGATGTCCATGCTCACCGCCTTGGAATCGCAGCGGAATACGCCCGCGTAACCATCTCCGAACTTCACCACCGCGGAGTTGAAAACGCTATTCGAGGTCGGGATCGCATGCCTTCCAATAATAGGGTTGCGCGAATAACGCCATACGGGTTCGGCGCAGCCTGCAGGTTTATCTTCCCATGGTAAATTCGGGGTGGGTTCGCCTATGATCTTTGCCATCTTGATTTACCTCCCATTTATTTATGCTCTATTAAAAAGTAATATAAAATTATTTTTTATTTTTGCGTGATTCTGGGGGAGGTCGGCGTGCGCA
>DHAH01000006.1:905-1401 GCA_002397345.1 Clostridiales bacterium UBA4959 | reverse complement strand
CACGCTAACTCCCCCGGCGTATCCCCGTTCCCTGTAATCCCCGTCTCCCCGTCAAGTTCCGTTGAACTCCGCTTCGCTGGCGGTGTCGTCAATCGGTATTTCACGGCGTTGATACGGTTTGTAGTTATCGCTCTCGTCGAGCAGTTCGTCCATCGCTTCGAGTATGCGGTCGTCATCGATCACGCGTTTAATCTGCTTATAGATCATCACCACGCCCGCAATCCCGCCCGCCGCGCCGAATCCGAGCATCAGGCCCGCATAATTGCGCTTTTGTTTGACAAACAGGATAATGGACAGCACAATGAACGATATCGACTGCACAATCAACGTGAGCCCGACATAAAATCGTGTCTTTTTAAGCATATAAATACCCTCCGATAAAATTATTTTTAAAAATCATCGCTTGCTGCTAATTATTCGCAATAGATAACTTTTATCTCACAAGTTTACTGTATTTTACTGTTTTGTATCAGATAGGCGTTGATGAACCCGTCGA
>DHAH01000006.1:426-773 GCA_002397345.1 Clostridiales bacterium UBA4959 | reverse complement strand
ATAGGCGTTGATGAACCCGTCGAGATCGCCGTCCATGACTGCCTGGATGTCGCCGTCCTCAAAACCGGTACGGTTATCTTTTGCCAATGTATACGGCATGAATACATACGAACGGATCTGCGCGCCCCACTCTATATTGGTCTTAACGCCCTGTATGTCCTCAATTCTGTCGAGCTTTTCGCGCTGCTTGATTTCCATGAGCTTCGATTTAAGCATCCGCATCGCCGTTTCTCTGTTTTGCAGTTGGCTGCGCTCTGTCTGGCAGCCGACGACAATGCCGGTCGGCTTATGCACAATGCGGATCGCCGAGTCGGTTTTGTTGATATGCTGTCCGCCGGCGCCGCTGG
>DHAH01000006.1:0-212 GCA_002397345.1 Clostridiales bacterium UBA4959 | reverse complement strand
TCGACCGACGCGAACGATGTATGGCGTCGCCCCGACCCGTCGAACGGCGACACGCGCACGAGCCGGTGTACGCCGTTTTCGCTTTTTAAATAACCGTAGGCGTTTGCGCCTTCGATCATTATGGTCGCGCTCTTGATACCCGCTTCTTCGCCGTCAAGCCAATCGAGCAGCTTCACATTATAATTATGCCGCTCGCCCCAGCGCGTATACAT
>DHAH01000101.1:22656-26132 GCA_002397345.1 Clostridiales bacterium UBA4959 | reverse complement strand
TCCTCGCAGCCCGCGAACAGCGAACCGATCATAACCACATCCGCGCCGGCAGCTATGGCTTTGGGAATGTCGCCGCTGTATTTCACGCCGCCGTCGGCGATAACGGGGATGTTATATTTCGACGCCACACACGCCACGTCATAGACCGCCGTAATCTGCGGCACGCCGATACCGGCGACGACGCGCGTCGTGCATATCGAGCCGGGGCCCATACCGACCTTCAGCGCGTCCGCGCCCGCGGCGATAAGCTCCTCGGCTGCGCGCGCGGTCGCGATGTTGCCCGCTATAAGCTGGCATTCGGGGAACCGCGTCTTGATCTTTTTCACACACTCGATAATGTTTGACGAATGCCCGTGCGCGCTGTCCATCGACAGGAAGTCGGCGCCGACCTCGAGCAGACCCGACGCGCGCTCGACAACATCGTCGGTCACGCCTATCGCCGCGCCGCAGATCAGTCGGCCGTTATCGTCCTTCGCGGAGTTTGGATAACGTGTCGCCTTTTCAATGTCCTTGATTGTGATAAGCCCGCGCAGTACGTACTGCTCGTCCACCAGCGGCAGCTTTTCGATTTTGTGGCGGCGCAGTATCTCCTGCGCCTGCTGCAGATTGGTGCCCACAGGCGCGGTGACGAGGTTTTCTTTAGTCATAACCTCGCTGATTTTCATCGAAAAATCGGAAAGGAACCGCATGTCGCGGTTGGTTATGATGCCGACCAGCCGCCCCGCGGCGTCACAGACCGGCACACCAGAAATTTTATACTTGCTCATCAGTTCCTCGGCTTCATAAACGAAGTTTTCCGGGGAAAGATAAAAAGGATTCACAATTACACCGTTTTCGCTGCGCTTCACACGCAGGACCTGATCAATTTGGTCCTCGATCGGCATATTTTTGTGAATCACTCCCGCGCCGCCTTCGCGCGCGATAGCTATTGCCAGTTCCGCTTCGGTAACGGTGTCCATCGCCGCCGACATCAGCGGGATATTCAGCTTCACACGTCCGGTCAGCCGGGTGTTAAGCTTTATTGCGCGCGGCATGACCTCGCTGTGCGCGGGTATAAGCAGCACATCGTCGAAGGTGAGGCCTTCGCGGGCGAACTTCTCGCTTTCGTTTACGTTGACCATGACCTTTTTTCTCCTCTTTTCACATAATTTAATTTTTAGTAATTATATCGATTATACCACTTTTATAAATTATAGTCAACCGAGAAAATGTAAAAACCGAAAAATTTAAATCATATATTATTTCAATACCATATCCATTTTATTGCAAGAAATTGTGCAGCTCTGGTAAAATATCGCATAAAGAGTTGTATGAAGCGCATTTGTCGGCGATTTGGGGTATTACGCAACCTACAAAGTTGTGATGCTGTATGCCAACACATTTTTATTCCGGTTTCCGCAGTACATAAAAAGAATCAACCTGATATAAATCAATACCGATATCCTCTGCCTCGCCATCATTTCTATTTTCAATTATACTTGCATATTTGTCGATTTCCCCGGATCCTGCCATTTTATACAGGATATCCTTGATTTCGTCTACCGACAATTTTCTAACTTGGCTGTTCTCTATTTTAGTTAAACTATTCAATAAATAAAATTTCCCATATAATGTTTCTTCTTTCAGAATTCCGTCTATCGTATGTTTTGACTGTATATATTTTATGTTGTTATTTGTTATTGAATACAATATTCTCTCTTCATCTGTCCATTCTCGGATTCCGTTAAAATATGTATAACAAAATAAAAATTTTTTAACCTCATCTATTGAATATTTTCGAAGATGCTTTTTCTCAACTTCTACCTTGAAACCTGCCGCAGTAAATTTTTCATTCCATGGCTCCTCTATCAATAATTTACACACCGCCTGTATTTCATCGTAGGTATATATACCGAATAGTTTCCCATGTTCATTATAGTCATTATAGATTTTTTGCAAATCATAATCACATTCCATGTTCATCTCAAGCGATATAAAATAACCACCCGGTTTTAATATGCGATATATTTCTTCTATCACTTTTTCTGAGCCGTCAGAAAATTGATAGGGATATGAAAATCCATTTGTTTTACCTGTTGTCTGTGATGCGCGGGAACTCGAAGCTGCGTGTATGCCTGTTATGCAATCCAATGATTCGTTTTTTATCGGCATATCCAAATTATCGAAAGAAGCTAAATTAATATTATATTCCGATAAATTTTCGTTTATACCCTAACGCAGCAATTTCATAACATGCAAATCGATGTCTGTTACCAAGCATGGTTTTTTCGGATTATTCTTAATAAAATACGGGGCAAGCCCCATGCTTTCACTGCTTGCAATATCCATGAAAGGCTTATTATCAATGGCAATTCTATTGATAATCGCAATTAGATTATCATCTTTATTTTCTCCCTTAAAACTTTCTAACCAAGGTGCATTATGTTGGTATAATTCGCCTTGGAATGTTTTTTCCTCCCAAATTATTTTTACGCTTCTTTTGTTTGCTATATTTTCTCTCCATTTAAGAAATTCTTGAAGTGTGAACCCCTTATTTTTTGCTGCTTCGACAAGTAAATCCTTAAACCAGGTAATATGATAAAAATAATCACCTGCGATTATCTCGTCCGGTTGCTTTGAAAACATTTCTGCAAAAATTTTATCCATGACAGTTACTCTCCTGATTTATTTAAGAATTTTAATAAGTGGATTACTAACAAACGCCGCATAAGAATCAAAGCATATTTTTATAATAAACGTCATTAATGACAGCAATATACCATACTATTACATAATTAGCAATAAGCGTTTATAATTATTACCAAAATTAAAATAAAATTAGGGGGGGTTTCAAAAACTCCGCCCTAATCCGGCTTACAAATATTATCATATTATCACGATACAATTGTCACAGCGTCCGGCACGACCTTGACCGTAATACTCTCGCAGGGCAGCAGCTCGCCGTCGACGCAGATTGTGCTTAGCCCGTCGAGCGTTATTTTAACACAGCGCCTGTAATCGAGTATATCCTCAAACCGTTTTACAGGCTTCAGCGTTTCGGGATCGATGTGCCCGCCCCGCCGGTATTCGGGTATAAGGCCTATAAATTCTCGGCGGTTAATTTTCCGCGTTGTCAGCACGTCGAGCAGCCCGTCATTTTGCAGCGCGACCGGCGCAGCTTTAAAGCCTCCGCCGTAATAACAGCCGTTGGCGACCAGCGCCAGCAGATATTCGCCTTCTTCCTCCGTCACGCTGCCGTCGGGCGCGGTGAGCGTGAGCTGCCAGGACTCGCCCAGTCTGCGGAACAGCGTGTCGGCAACGCCCATTATATACGCCATCGAACCGGTGATAAAGGGCAGCTTTTTATAATTTTGCAGCTTTGTGACTACTGTCGAATCAAATCCTGTGTTTATGATGTTCAGCGCGTAGCGCGTGATTGTATGATCGCCGCCGTCCGACGCGCTGAAACGCATAACGTCGGTGCGGTAGATGTGACC
>DHAH01000101.1:21772-22490 GCA_002397345.1 Clostridiales bacterium UBA4959 | reverse complement strand
GGGTAGATGTGACCGCGCTCGAGCAGGCGGTGGAAATCGTTGCCCGTGCCGGTGGGGACAATGGATATGTGCGTCTGCCGGCCCGCGTCCGCGCCGAGCACACCGTTGACGACCTCATTCAGCGTGCCGTCGCCGCCGTAAACGAAGATGTGCGTGTCCGGGCGCTCCGAACAGCGTTCGCGCACGAAACGCTCGGCGTCGCCGACCCCGGTGGTGATGTAATAATCCTCGTCCGCGAGCTTGTCGGAAACCAGCTCTACCGGGCTGCGTTTCCCCGCGGCGGGGTTGATTATATGAAGATTATGCATACATAGGTGCGCTCCTGATGTTTTTTGAATATGGGAGATATAATATATCCGCAATTATATCATGAACTTAAACGGATTGCAAACGAAATCCGCGCCGGACATTTTTGACCGCCATCCGGCACATTGTAAAAAAGTTTTACGTAGTGTCAGTATTGTTCCCTGCTGCCGGGAATAGATTTATACAAAATTAAAAGAATCTACTGCTAATTTTAATGCTGTTTTAGATTTGTCAATTAAAAATTAATTAAACGCGGTAAAACAAACCCCGTTTAAAGGCGCGGCGCCCTTGTAATAGCGCGGTACGCCGGTTTGGCGTCCCATAATTTTTATTTGACATGCCCGCTTTAATGTGATAAAATTAATTTGTTATTTTTAAAAAATCCGGAGTTTACAATTCAATGAAAAAATTA
>DHAH01000101.1:19421-21667 GCA_002397345.1 Clostridiales bacterium UBA4959 | reverse complement strand
TTTACAATTCAATGAAAAAATTAATGCTTGGCAACGAAGCCGTCGCGCGCGGTCTTTATGAAGCCGGCTGCACGTTTGTGTCGAGCTATCCCGGCACGCCGAGCACCGAGATCACCGAACGCGCCGCGGAATATAATGAAATTTACGCCGAATGGGCGCCAAACGAAAAAGTAGCGCTTGAAGCCGCCATAGGCGCTTCGACAGCCGGCGTACGCGCCTTCGCGGGCATGAAGCACGTGGGGCTGAACGTGGCTGCCGACCCGCTGTTCATCGGCGCGTACATAGGCGTGAACGGCGGGCTTGTGATCGGCGTTGCCGACGATCCGGGAATGCACAGCAGCCAAAACGAACAGGACTCGCGCCATTATGCCGAAGCCGCAAAGCTGCCTATGCTCGAGCCGTGCGATTCCGATGAATGTTTACGTTATACAAAAGCCGCGTTCGAGCTGTCCGAGCGTTTTGACACACCCGTGTTATTGCGTATGAACACGCGCGTATCCCACTCGCAGAGCACTGTCGAGCCCGGCGAGCGTATCGATGTCGATATAAAACCATACGAAAAACTGCCGCCCAAACGCGTGATGATGCCCGGTTATGCCCGCCCGCGCCATGTCGTGGTCGAGGAGCGGTTGGCTAAGCTGCGCGAATTCGCCGAGGACTGCCCTTTTAACAGGATAATCTCCGGCGACCGCAAGCTGGGCATCGTGACCTCCGGTCCGTCGTACAGCTACGCGCGTGAGGTATTCGGCGAAGGAGCGTCGTATCTTGTGATCGGCATGCCCTTCCCTCTGCCCGAGAAGCTGTTCCGCGATTTCGCCGCGTCAGTCGACCGCGTGGTGGTGATCGAGGAACTTGACCCCGTGCTCGAGCGTCATATAAAGTCGCTGGGTATCACCTGCGACGGCAAAAACCTGCTGCCGCTTACAGGCGAATATTCGCAGAGCCTGATTGCCGAAAAATTGCTGGGCGTTAAAACAAATTCCACCGCGCTTGGGGACGAGCTGCCCGGACGCCCGCCTGTGCTCTGCCCCGGCTGTCCGCACCGCGGGGTATTCAATGTGTTTAAAAAGCTGAAGCTCACGGTGCTCGGCGATATCGGCTGCTACACGCTCGGCGCCGCGCCGCCGCTGTCGGCGATGGACACCACACTCTGTATGGGCGCGTCGATCTCCTCGCTGCACGGTTTTCTTAAAGCGCGCCCCGATTACGCAGCCCATACCGTCGCGGTGATCGGCGACTCGACTTTTCTGCATTCGGGCATTACAGGCCTTTTAAACATCACATATAACCGCACTCCCGCGACTATTGTGATCGTTGACAACAGCATCACCGGTATGACGGGACACCAGGACAACCCTTCGACGGGCAAAACACTGAAGGGCGAAGCCGTTCCTTCCGCGTCGCTGGAGAAAATCTGCGAAGGCGCGGGTATAAAGCCCGAGCACATCCGCGTCGTGCCCGCGCTTGACACGGCGGCGCTCGAGAACGCGCTCCGCGCGGAGCTTGCGTCCGGCGAGCCATCGGTTGTCATCGCCCGCCACCCCTGCGCGCTGCTAAAAAGCGTGAAACGCGGAGCGCCGCGCACCGTTGACGCCGACAAATGCCGCGGCTGCCGCACCTGTATGGCTATAGCCTGCCCGTGCATAACCTTCTCCGACGGCAAGGCGTCCATCGACGCTGCTCTCTGCGCCGGCTGCGGTTTGTGTGAAAAAATGTGCAGGTTTAACGCGATTAATCAATAAAGATAAATGATGAGTGATGAATTATGAATTGTTTAATGGATATAGAAAGATCCGGCAATATTATCATCGCCGGCGTGGGAGGGCAGGGCTCGCTGCTTGCCTCCCGCGTTATCGGCAGCGTATTTTTGGCGCTCGGGCGCGATGTTAAGGTTTCAGAGGTACACGGCATGTCGCAGCGCGGCGGCTCAGTGGTTACATATGTGCGCTATGGCACGTCGCCGGTGGCGTCACCCGTCGTATGCGCGGGCGAGGCGGACATCATCCTGTCGTTCGAGCAGCTCGAGGCGGCGCGCTGGCTGTCCTGTCTTAAGCCCGGCGGCACGGTTATCACCGGCACACAGCGCATTAATCCCATGCCGGTTATCGCGGGGAGTATGGCTTATCCCGCAAATCTTGTGGAAAAGATAAAATCCGCCGATATAAATATACGCGCCGCCGACGCGTCCGCGCTTGCCGAGCGCGCGGGCAACGTCAAGGCCGCCAATGTGGTGCTGATCGGTATGC
>DHAH01000101.1:17130-19260 GCA_002397345.1 Clostridiales bacterium UBA4959 | reverse complement strand
GTGCTGATCGGTATGCTGTCAAAGCTTTTCGGCATCGACCGTCAGATATGGCTCGACGCGCTGCGCCAAAACATCCCCGCAAAGCTGCTCGAGGTCAATCTCGCCGCCTTTGCGCTCGGCGAGGAGGCGGCGTAATATTTATGGATTTAAAACGGTTCGAGGGTGATATCGCCGCGCTCGAAGCGGCGGGCATCGAAAAAGGTAAAGTAGTGCTATACGGCAGCTCGTTTTTCAGCGTATGGGGTCGCGAACGCGCAAGCCGTCAGCTTTGTGAACTGGGCAGCGCCAAATTTGGCAGATTAGGCGTGGTATGCAACGGTTTCGGCGGTTCGGTCGGCGGAGAACAGGTATATTATTACAATAGATTGGTAAAAGCGTTCGAGCCGCGCGCGCTCGTTCTGCGCGGCGGGATCAACGATATCGGCATGGGCGCTTCCGGCGAAGCCGCTGCCGCGCTGACCGTAACTATTGCCGACATGGCGCATGCCGACTTTCCGGAGATAAAAACCGTCGCGCTCGCCGCCTTCGGCTGCCCGCACGTCGAGGGTCTTGACGAGTACAAACGCGCACAGATAGCAGTATATAACGCCGCGCTTGAGCGTGCCGCTTCAGAGCGCGATTATTTGAGCGTTTTTGACCTCACGCCATTTTTTAAAGATGAAACGGGTAACTTCCGTCCGCTTTTCACAGACGGACTGCATCTTACCGACTCTGCATATGAGGAAATCGCGCCGTATTTTGTAAACAAAATAAAGGAACTGATATAAACCCTATGAAAAAATATTTCAATGAGCAGGTCGAAACCGCGTCGCGCGACCAAATATTTTATATTCAGTCGTTGGCACTGACCCGTAAGATAAAGCAGGTCTACGATAACGTGCCCCTCTATCGCGCGCGCATGGACGAGCTGGGCGTTGTACCCGAAGATATAAAAAGCGCGGAGGATCTGTGTAAACTGCCCTTCACGCACAAGCAGGATCTGCGCGACACTTATCCGTATGGCATGTTCGCCGTTCCGATGGAGGAGGTTGTGCGCATCCACGCCTCGTCGGGTACGACTGGCAAGCAGACGGTCGTCGGCTATACAAAACACGACATCGAACTGTGGAGCGAGTGCACGGCGCGCGCTTTGACCGCCGCGGGCGCGGAAAGAAACGATTATATCCACATTTCCTACGGTTACGGGCTGTTCACAGGCGGACTGGGGCTGCATTACGCCGGCGAGCTTATCGGCGCGTCGGTGATCCCCGCGTCGTCGGGCAACACCGCGCGTCAGATCCAGATCTTGCGCGATTTTGGCAGCTCGATACTCTGCTGCACGCCCTCATACGCGCTTTATATCGCCGACACGCTGCGCGAACAAAAAATCGCGCCCGAGGAATTGCATTTAAAAGCGGGCATTTTCGGCGCGGAGCCATGGAGCGAGAACATGCGCCGCGAAATCGAAGCGAGGCTGAATATCAAAGCGTATGATATCTACGGTCTGTCGGAGATCTGCGGTCCGGGCGTTTCCTTCGACTGTGAATGCCAAAACGGGCTGCATGTCAACGAGGATCACTTTATCATTGAGATTGTCGACCCTAAAACCGGCGCTCCCATGCCCGACGGCGAGGACGGTGAGGTGGTGTTTTCCTGTGTGACAAAAGAAGCGCTGCCCCTGATCCGTTATAACACGCACGATATTTCCGCAATTACGCACGAGCGCTGCTCATGCGGGCGCACCCTCACGCGTATGCATAAGATAACGGGCCGCAGCGACGATATGCTCATCATCCGGGGCGTTAACGTATTCCCGTCGCAAATCGAGTCGGTGCTGCTCTCCGTGGGACAGGTTAACCCGCACTATATGATCATAGTTGACCGCAAAAATAACACCGACACGCTGGAAATACAGGTTGAGGTGTCGCAGAGCATTTTCTCCGACCAGGTGCGTGAGCTGGAGATGCTGGAGGGCCGTATCAACGCCGCGATTGAGAGCGTACTCGGTCTGTCTGCAAAGATAACACTCGTTGAGCCCTACACCATCGCGCGCAGTGAAGGCAAGGCAAAGCGTGTCATCGACAAACGCAAGGAAACACATTAATTTGCCTCGGCAAAGCGCGTTATTGACAAACGCAAAGAAATACATTA
>DHAH01000101.1:14768-16908 GCA_002397345.1 Clostridiales bacterium UBA4959 | reverse complement strand
AACGCAAAGAAATACATTAATTTACCCCGGCAAAACACGATTAAAACATTGTAGGGTCGGGCTTCCATGCCCGACCGTTCCCAAAATTGGCGGACATGACCCCCCGGGCGGGGATGGAAACCCACATACGGGAACGGAAACCCTGGGCGGGTTCCGTCCCTCACAGACGGGGATGGAACCCCGTCCCTACAATAACCTATAAATATAAACCATGCCCGAACTTTTATATAATTAATACGGGCGGGGCGAAACCCCGTCCATACAGTAAATATCATCACAATAAAACAGGAGGCAGCGCTATGATTATAAAACAGATTTCCATCTTCGTCGAGAACCGCCAGGGCAGACTTGCCGAAATAACGGGCATTATCGCCGAAAACAACATCAACATCCGCGCGCTCTCTATTGCCGACACCACACATTTTGGCGTGCTGCGCATTATCGTCGACGACCCGTTTGAAGCCGAGCATATACTGCGCGAAAACAACCTCGCCGTCAGTCTGACAAGCGTCGTCGCCGTTAATATCGAAGACGTGCCCGGCGGACTGCACAAGCTGCTGCGGCTGCTTTCGGAAAACGATCTGTCGATCGAATATATGTATCATGCGCACGTTAAACCCGAAGAGAAAACCGCCTGCGTCGTCATGCGCATCGAGGAGGATTTAAAAGCTCAGCAAATACTCGCTGCGAATGGCTACACAGGTCCGGAATATATTAATTAAACGGGGGAATATTTTTTATGGTTAAGCTGGGTGTAAACAGTGTTTTATTCAAAACCGTCGATTTTGAAACCGCGGCGAAAGCCGTCAAGCTCTGCGGTTACGATGGCATCGAGATTTCCGGCATCGCGGGCATGTGCGAGCATCTGAACCTTTCGCGCTGGCGTGAGGACAAAGCGAACCTGCGCGCCATATCCGACGGTTTGGGTCTGCCGTTTTTGTCAACCGAGATTGCCTCTCGCGACCGCCAGCGTCTGCTCACCGCTTTTGAAGCCTGCGCAGAGATAGGTATCCCGGTCGTGAACATCGGCCCGGGCGGCGCAGCCGATAATGAGGACACGTTAAAAGAAGCCCTCGAGGTGCTTACCGTGCTTGCCGCCGACGCTGCGTCGTTCGGCGTCACGCTCTGCTGCAAGGCGCACGTGGGCAACGCGATCTATAACACTCCCACGACGCTGCGCATGACCGACGCCATAACAAATCCCGCGTTCGGCGTGGATATGGACCCCAGCCACATATGGCGCTCTGGCGAGGATCCCGCGGTCGCTCTGCCGCAGGTCATCTCCCGCGTGAAGCATATCCACATCCGCGACTGCGTGGGACGCGAACCCGCTCCCGGCGCGCCCGCCGATCAGGCGTGCGGACGCGGCGACATCGATCTGTACGGTTATTTTAAAGCAATGGTCGACGCCGGTTATGACGGTCCCGTTTGTCTTGAGGTAATCGGGCCGGATCAGGACTTGCAGCACGCAACCGCCATCGCCGCCGAGAGCCGCGGATACATGAACGCGATTATGAAGCGGTTGTATAAATAACCACATAAAAATAAGCACCGGCCGCACGTGACCCGCAGGTGCGGCACAGCGATACACAAGAACAAACAATATAATAGTATAAACTTTTTAAGGGGGACCGGGGGATTTTTTTTATAAAACAATCCCCTGGCGTACCCCCGCAACTTATAAAATATAAATTATGCATAATAAAAAAATCGCTGCCGCGGTCGCAACCGCTATTACCTCCGCGCTCGCGGCGGTTTATCCGGCGGCGGAATGCTCGCTTTCATACGAGGGCGAGCCGTGGAAGCTGCTCGTCATGGCGATTTTGTCCGCGCAATGTACTGACAAGCGCGTCAACATTATCGCAGCCGAGCTTTTTATTTTATACCCAACGCCCGAAGCGATCGCAAACTGCGAGCTTGCCGAACTTGAGGACGCCATAAAATCATGCGGGCTGTATAAATCAAAAGCGAAAAACATCAATGCGTCGTGCGCACTGCTAGTTGAAAAGCACAACTCCGTCGTACCCGACACGATGGAGGAGCTGCTCGCGCTGCCCGGCGTGGGACGGAAAATCGCCAATCTCATTCTCGGCGACATATACAAAAAGCCCGCGATCGTGACCGACACGCACTGCATCCG
>DHAH01000101.1:14204-14670 GCA_002397345.1 Clostridiales bacterium UBA4959 | reverse complement strand
GTGACCGACACGCACTGCATCCGTATCTCAAAGCGGCTGGGACTGTGTGGTGAGCGCGAGAAGACGCCCCTCGCAATCGAAAAGCGGCTCGCCGAGCTCATCGAGCCGGCGGAGCAGTCGGATTTTTGCCACCGGCTGGTATTGTTCGGTCGCGAATACTGCACCGCGCGCTCGCCCCGCTGCGCGGTCTGCCCGCTCGCGGAGCTGTGCGAGCGGAATTTGTAGGAGATACAGGGATATGGAGATACGGGGATGCGGGGATACGTGTTCTTTCTCTGAGAGAAAGAACCAAAGAGGCCATATTGGAATTATTTAATTTATATAAATCAAAATTCCTACCAGAGGTGCGGGGGTTTGTGAATATCCCAACGTTTCTCCGTCCCCTGTTTTTATATAAAAATACAGAGGTGCACATGATACAAATAAATTTCACGAAACTGCGACCGTCCGCGCGCGAGCCGTTTTA
>DHAH01000101.1:13423-14074 GCA_002397345.1 Clostridiales bacterium UBA4959 | reverse complement strand
CCGCGCGGGAGCCGTTTTACGCTACATCCGGCAGCGCCGCCGCCGATCTTTTCGCCTGTCTTGACGATATAACAGAGCTGGGCGGCTTAGCCGTCGCGGGCGGAGCCGTAACCATCCCCGTCGGCGGGCGGGTGACGATCCCGACCGGCATAGCTATCGAGCCGGTGATAAAGAGCCTGAAGTGCAAACAAAATCCGGCTTTCCCCGACAGTTATGTCGGGCTGGTATTCGGGCGCAGCGGATTCGGCGTGAAGCACGGCGTCACACTTGCCAACAGCGTCGGCGTCATCGACTGCGACTACCGCGGCGAGGTCGGCGTCACACTCATCAATCACGGCGATAAACCCTTTGTCGTCACGCACGGCGACCGCATTGCGCAGCTCGCGTTTATGCCTGTCGCAGCCGCACGCTTCGTCGAAGCGGCGTCGCTGAGCGATACCGAACGCGGCGCAGGCGGTTTCGGTTCGACAGGTACGCGATAAAAAGCCGCAGGAAGGGGAAGTGAGCGCTGGGGGGATTCCCCATAAATCTACCTAATTATTTAACGCAGCCAATAGAAAATACCCCATTAAAACTGTTATAATATTATTTTTATTTTATCCCCAGTCTTGCGGGGGTCTGGGGGTGTTCGGCGTGCGCACACGCTAACTC
>DHAH01000101.1:11298-13338 GCA_002397345.1 Clostridiales bacterium UBA4959 | reverse complement strand
CACACGCTAACTCCCCCAGCGTATCCTCGTTTCCCCGTACACTCGCCCCCCGTTCTCGTAAATATTCACAAAGCGCCCTTTACAAACCCCCGTATTCCTGTTATAATATCAATATGAACGATTCCGTTTCAACCGCGCTTTCAGATTTTGCTGCGCACACACGCGCCCGATTCCACATGCCCGGTCACAAGGGACGCGGCGCCGGCGCTCTGCCATTCGATATGGCATTACCATATGACGTCACCGAGCTGGACGCCACCGACAACCTCTACGCGCCCGCGCCCGACGGCGTGTTCCGCGCCGAGCTGGACTTCATGCGCTCAGTTTACGGCACAGCCGCCACCATTATTACAGCGGGCGGCGCTACCGCCGCGATTTGCGCCGCTGTCGCCTGCTGCGCGCGGCGTTCGCCCGGGCTATCGATGTTATGCGACCGCAAAGCTCACATCTCTGTGATAAACGCGCTCGCGCTGACGGGTGTCGAGCCGGTTTGGTTTGACGCCGGAGCGGTGACAGACGCAAAGATAGATGAATTTACCTCGAATTTAAGCGGCGCGCAATATTCGGCGGTGTTCATCACCTCGCCCGATTATTACGGCACGGCGCGCGACGTAGCGTCACTTGCAAAACTTTCGGCGAAGCTCGGCGCGCCGCTTATTGTCGATAACAGCCACGGCGCGCACTTGTTTTTTCATGGGGACGGCACATTGCATCCGCTGAAACAAGGCGCGGCGCTCGTTATCGATTCGCTGCATAAAACTCTGCCCGCGCTGACCGGCGGTGCGCTTTTACACGCCGCCGACATATATGCCGATGATGACGCACAATTTGATTTTACCGAAGCCGAGCTGCTGTCGGCGCTGCGGCTTTTTACTTCGACCAGCCCGTCGTACCTCATCTCGTCCTCTGTCTGCGCCTGCGTGCGCGAGCTTGCGGAGAGCGGAAATATCGCTCACGCCGCGCTGCTGCGTGAGGTCACATCTGTGCGGAGCAGGCTTGCCGCGCTGGGATTCACGCTCGACACCCCGGACGACGATCCGTTTCGGATTTGTATTTGCTACGGCGACGCGCAAGGACTGTACGATTATCTGGCGCGGAACGGTGTGGTGTGCGAGTTCTGCGACGGTCACCGCGTCGTGCTGCTTACCTCGATACGCAACACACACGACGACTTCGCGCTGCTGACCGATTTATGCGCGGGGTATAAACCTGTCGCACCGGAAAATAACAGTTTGAGCTATGAATTTTATCTCCCCCAACGCGCGATAACGCTGCGCGAAGCGCTGCTCTCGCGTCAGGAACGCGTCCCGCTCGCAACCGCGTTTGGGCGGATAGCCGCGTCGCCCGCCGCGCCATACCCGCCGGGGATCACCTGCATAGCGCCCGGCGAGGTATACGATGAGAAGGTCATCGCCGCGCTCGGAAACGCGGGCGTGACCGAATGTGATGTGGTATTATGGAAAGAATAATATTCACACTTTGGTTTTTCCGCAAGACAAAGATTGACTTTTGCATCACAACTAAAACAAATATTACCGTTAATAACGATTTATAATATATTAAATACCATCACGGAGGTGTGTATGAAGCTCATTCTCGCTATTATCAACAACGACGACGCTTATGCCGTCAGCTCCAGCCTTAGCAAGGCAAATTATCCGGTCACCAAAATTTCATCCACCGGCGGTTTCCTCATGAGCGGCAACACCACCTTTCTGCTCGGTGTCGGAGACAGCGATGTGGACAATGTTGTCGAGCTGATCGGCAAAAACAGCAAGAAACGCGTTATGCCCGCGCCTGTGGATTTCAATTATGGCGGTTCGGCGCTCGCTTCTTTTCCTGCGGAGGTCACTGTCGGCGGCGCGACGATTTTCGTGCTCAATATCGAAGAATACAGGCATGTCTGAAGTTAAAACATCTCCGCGAGCTATAAATACCGCCGCTTTCGACACACTGTGGGGCAACATGCGGTTGAAACGGATACTCATCTCCGCCGCGTCACAGGGAGCGCTGTGCCACGCGTATATTTTCGAGGGAGAC
>DHAH01000101.1:9226-11186 GCA_002397345.1 Clostridiales bacterium UBA4959 | reverse complement strand
CGCGTATATTTTCGAGGGAGCTGCCGGCTCGGGTCGCCATACAGCCGCTATGCTCACCGCGATGGCGGCGGCGTGCCGCAGCGAGCGCGTCCCTTGTCTTGTCTGCGAGTCCTGCCGCAAACTGAAAGCCGGCATTTCACCCGATTTTATCACTGTCCTGCCCGAGGGCGACCGCAAGACGCTGGGCGTTGACCCGATCCGCGAGCTTGCCGAAACGATTTACATCGCTCCGAACGATCTCGACGTAAAATTTTATCTCATTCCCGACGCCGATAATATGACTCCGCAGGCGCAGAACGCGCTGCTTAAAATGCTTGAGGAGCCGCCGTCGGGCGTATATTTTATGCTGCTGTGTGAAAATTCGGCGAATCTGCTCCCGACCGTAAAATCGCGCGCGCCGATTTTAAAATTACAGAAGTTTTCTGACGAAGAATTATCCCGCCTGCTGCTTGAAAACGAGAAGAACGCCGTTAAATTAAAAGCCGCGGACAAAGATACCTTCGAGCGCTGTATAAAACTCGCGGACGGCAGCGTCGGCGAGGCGCTGCGCCTGTTGGACGCGCGTAAAAGCGCGCGCACCGGGTCGATTTACGAGCGTGTGGACACATTTTTCCGGCTGCTCGCGTCGGGCAGCCGCGCTGAATTCACCGCTTATGCGGTTTCGCTTTCCGATAAACGGGACGAGCGTGCCGAGCTTGTCGAGCTGCTGGGGCTTGTCGCCGTCGGAGCGCGCGATCTTTTAACGTATAAATACGGCGTGACAACACCGCGCGCGTTTTTCGTCGACGCTCCTGCCGCCACAGCATTAGCGGCAAAGTTCAGCGCCGAGCGGCTTCACACCGTCGCCTGCCGCGCGGACGCCGCGCGTTATGACGTGCAGTCGAACGCCAACATCACCACCGCGCTGACCGCGCTGGCGGCGGGGCTTAATAAATAAAATAACGTGATTTATATAAATATTGTATACCGAAAGGCACTTTTTAACCTAAATGGATGATAACAGAACCGATATAAAAGAAGGCGCTCTGCCTAAAGATAAATCTGACCGGCAAGGTCCTAAAAACAACAACCGGTTCAATCATAACCGCAGACGTCCGCAAACCGACGATAAGCGCAGCCCTAAACCGGTGCAAAAACAAGCCGCTGTACCCGAACAGGAAAAACCAAAAGCCACAGTCCGCGACGCCGCGCAAAACGACCGTCCCGCCGCGGGCAGAACTCCGCGTGGTAAATCCGAAGCACCTAAAAGCGGAGAAAACCGTCAGAAAAGCAACGTCAAACAAAACGAACGCATCCGCTCCGCGGAAAACGCTCAACGTTTTGACCGCGCTCAACGGTTTGACCGTGCTCAACGTTTCGAGCGCACACAGCGTGACGATCGCCCCCAGCGTGATGACTGCGCCCAGCGCGACGACCGCGCCGGACGCCGCGAACCGCCCAATGTCATTGATGATGTAAATGTATACCTGCCTGAATTTCTTCGCTCGAATTCAAAAATCATCAAAACAGCCGTCACGCCGCCCGAACCCGAACCTGTATATGCGCCGGGCGAATATGTCTTCCCCGACGACACCGCGCAGGTCGTGTTTGGCGACGCGCCCCGGGAATCGACCGAAATACAAGCCGATACCGACGCCGACACCGACGCCCAGGAAACCGAAAAAGTGGAGATTGTCGACGTGCGTTTCAAGCAGTCTGGCAAAACCTATTTTTTCTCGCCGAACGGCATGGCGCTTGTTAAAGATCAAAACGTCATTGTCGAAACCGCGCGCGGCATCGAGTTTGGGACTGTTGTGCAGTCAAACCGCATGGTACCGCTGCGCGATATTGTACCTCCGCTGAAAAACGTGCTGAGAATCGCGACCGACGAGGACAAAGCGCGCCGCGCCGCCAATGAAGAAAAAGAAATCGAGGCTTTCAACACCTGTCTGGAGAAAATCGAGGCTCACAGGCTCGATAT
>DHAH01000101.1:8221-8882 GCA_002397345.1 Clostridiales bacterium UBA4959 | reverse complement strand
GTTTCCATTAAAATGGCAAAGGATCAGAGCCTGTCGCTCAACAGCGCCAAAATATCGGGCACCTGCGGGCGTCTGATGTGCTGTCTGCGCTATGAATACGGCACCTATGCCGAGGAGATTGCCAAAACTCCGCGCGTCGATTCGACTGTCGAAACGCCCGATGGGATCGGCGTTGTGACCGAGATCAGCCCGCTCGCGGGATTGGTGAAGGTCAGGCTGCAGAACAATCCCGACCAGCCCCCGCAGCTTTATCACCGTTCTGACACAAAGCAGCTCGCCAAACAAAAACCCGATCAAAACGAAAACGGCGATAATGTCGATAATGATACGGACGCCGGCGACGCGGAGCTGCAGCAGCTCGAAGATAACTAAATTTTTTAAAAATTTAGCGGTTGATTTTTAAATTATACCGTGATATAATGAGCGTGCAAATTCATAAATAAACATATAATCGGAGGATTTACAAATGGCATATAAAATCAATGACGACTGCATCGCGTGCGGTGCGTGCGCTGAAGAATGCCCCGTAAGCTGCATTACCGAAAAAGACGGTAAATACGTAATCAATCCCGACGAGTGCGTCGATTGCGGCTCCTGCGCGGAAGTCTGCCCCGTAGACGCGCCCCAGAAGGACTAATATTTCCGCGTCGTGCGGGCGGGG
>DHAH01000101.1:7433-8057 GCA_002397345.1 Clostridiales bacterium UBA4959 | reverse complement strand
GGGCAAGCCCCCGCCCTACAATTTATCGGTTTTTATTATTATTGGTTTATAAAAACATCGGGGCGGCTTCGTTTGAAGCCACCCCGCGGTATTTTTATAAGGTTTGAGATAATTCGCTCAAAATATGTCTTATTGTATCAAGTATTCCTGACAATTCGCTTTCGTCAATGCAATTTGGATCAAGGCGATCAATCAACCCTGAAAGCGACTGTGCAAGCATCATTTTCCGCTCTTCGCTCTGAGATAATGGCTGCACCATTGTCGGCGTGGGCTTCGTATCGTTGTACATCTGTTTGAGGAATTCAATCAGCGCACGGTTTGTTTCCTCGCGTGCGGCGACGCTGATCCCGATCGATTTTGCTTTTTCTGCGTCACCAAAACCGCCATTCATGCTTTCGTTTACCGTCATAGCGCCAATCTGCGCGATGGCGTTATCCACGTAAACGGGATATTGCGCCAAAAGGTCGATTTTCTCGAGTATGTACGTGAGCAGATTGCCCTTGTCATTCGTTTCCGCTGGGATGATATTAGTATCCATTATATTTTCCTCCGGTAATTTTAAATTAAATAAATCTGTTACCGTCGGACCCGGACGCATGGACCCGTCCAATATTATTAAATTGT
>DHAH01000101.1:0-7312 GCA_002397345.1 Clostridiales bacterium UBA4959 | reverse complement strand
CCAATATTATTAAATTGTCCCTGCCCGGTGCGTATCGGGCCCGTCCGGTTTTCACCAGTCCGCGTGCCCTTTTCGGGTAAGTGCTTGTAAGCGTATTTCCGTTTGTATCAACGACCTGCACGTTTTTTTCGATGGGTATCTCCCCCTGCCGTTATGAAATTTTCGCGTGCCGTTTTTTTATAATGGGTGCCGTCCCCAGCGCGTGACGTGATTATATCATACGGATATGTAAATGTCAAGCATTTTCTTCCTGAAACAGGAACTGCTTTTCCCAATATTCTTTAAACTTGCCGCCCTGTTTTTTTATCAATTCATACGGCGAGCCTTGCTCAGTAATTTCTCCATCCTCTAAAAACAATATATAATCGGCGTCGCGTATGGTTGTAAGACGGTGGGCAATGATGATTTTTGTGCAATCTTTTGCCCATTCGCTCAGGTTCTGCTGGAATAGATACTCCGTCTCCACATCAAGTGCGGAGGTTGGTTCGTCGAGTATTATAATATTTGCCCTTTTTATAATCGAGCGCGCTATGGATAACCGCTGCTTTTGCCCCTGTGACAGCTTTGCTCCGCGCTCGCCGAGATTCGAGTCCAACCCGTCAGCCATTTTCATTACAAAATCATAACTCTCTGAAAATTTCAACGCCCTGTCAATATCGTTATCAGATATATTTTTACGCCCGAGTACCAAATTTTCGCGCACCGTTCCGTCGAACAAAAATATATCCTGCGAAACGATAGACATTGCGCTTCGCAGCGAGGTTATGTTATAGTCCGCTATAGGCTTGTCATTTATCACAATCTCGCCGCCGGTCGGTTCATAGAACTTATACAGCAGTTTTATCAATGTACTTTTACCAGAACCGCTCGGGCCGACAAGCGCGACTGTCGAGCCGCCCTTTATCTCGAAGCTTACATTTTTTAATACATTAACTTCTTTATCCCGCTTATTGCTATCGCCGTATAGATAGCCGTAATTGTCATCTTCGCTTTCACCGTCGATCCAATCGCGACTATTTCCCTCGTTGTCTTCGCGCGTTTTATAGCTGAAGCTCACGTTGGTGAAGCGTATATTTTCAACCGGCAGTTTCAAGCTCTCACCGGTCGTGTAATTCTCCTCCGGCTCGTCAACGAGCTTAAGCAGATCGTTGGCACTGCGCAGCGACCTCTGAAAATTAGAATATGTCTGCGTGATGCCGTTGAACGGCTCTGACACCTTATATAAAAGCGTAATAAACGCAACCAAATCGCCGGGATTTATCTGTTTTGCAAGCATTAAAGCAATGCCTATTGCAATACCCGCGACGTAGCCGATTTTTGTGGGGATTTCTTTGATTATACCGCGCAGGGTATCATATTTTACCAACGAAAGATTATATTTAACGCCGTTTTCCTGGCATTTTTTCATTTTGGTATCGATAAATTCTTCTATTTGATTTATTTTCACCTCGCGTATACCCTGCGTAGTTTCACCCATTGTTGTGAAAACATCCATCGAAACCTGACGCTGGTCGTCAAGCGCCTTGAAAAATGGCTTTTTAAACACCGAGTTACTAAGCGGCTGCAAAACACTCGCTAAAACAGCAGTTATACCGAGATACGGATGCACCGTAAACAGATATGTACCGATCAAAATAAACGACAGCGGCAGCTTTATCATGTTCCGTACATCGTTTACTACGAAGTTTTTTACGACCTCGATTTGATTAAAAAAGGTATTCGCGATTTTCGACGTATGGTTATTGTCGTAAAACTCCATCTTCAACCGCTCAATTTTGCCCAGCGTTTCGCGCCGCATAGCGTATATAACAGATTCATTAAAATAACTGAACACGTAACTTTCTAAAAAGCCGAAAATATATTGTATTACGATTATAATAATAAAAGTCAGGATAATCCTCACAGCCATATCCGATGGTATGTTCGGGGCTAAATCAAACAGCGTGCGGCTGTTCTGCGCAAAGGCTAAATCAGCGGCTACCAGAACTACGCCGATAAGCGTCAGAACTATATAACACCATTTGTACTCCAACGCGGGTTTCGCGGCTTTATAATACGCTCCAAACTGTATTTTTCTGCGTTGCTTTTCCTTGTTTTTCATTTGTGATTTCCTCAAAAGTCAATCGTATATAACAATTAGCAGCGCGCCTTTTTTAACCTCGACGCAGGCTGTACCGCCCAGCCCTTTGTTGCTGACCCCCAGCGGGAAATCGGGCGAGAGCGCCGCGTTCGACAGCTCATAGTAAAGCCCCGACAGCGTAACCCCGTAAGCGGTGCCGTCTGCCGCAAAAATCGATACCGGCGCTCCTTCGCGCGCGTTGAACCCGAGCCGCCCGTCCGTTATCGCCGTCACCGCGAAATCTTCGCCGTACAGCCAACCGATCGCGCCGTGACGGGCGATATACACCAGCGTCTGCATGTTCGCCGTAAAGTGATCGACCCGACCGCCCGTACCACCATACAGCCGGAAATCCTTGTATCCGCGCACAAGCCCTTCTTTGACCGCGAGCATCATGTCGGTGTCGTCTTTTTCTTTGGGAAAACGGATTATCTCCGCCTTTAAATCCGATACTCCGCCTTTTATTGAATCGAAATCACCCATAATTATATCGGGCGTTATGCTATAACCCGACAGTTTGTCAAGACCGCCGTCGGCGGCGATGAGCAGATCGCCGCGTTTTGGCGGCGTGCGCAGCCCGAAAAAATCGCCCGCGCCGACGATAGTACATTTGGCGTCAATGTTATTTATCATTTCCTGTAAATTCTCCTGCGGTCAACTTGTTGACCGTGGTTAACGTGTTGACTGTTTTTACGTCTGCCCCGTATTATTGCCACGATTAAAATATATGCAGCGCCCAGCCCCGCCGCAGCTACGGCTGCCGTGCGGAACCACTCCGACTCGATAATACCGCGCATCCTGTCGATAAATTGCAGCGTCCTGTACAGCTCGACGTTGTTTTTCACCACCAAGCTCACGCGCCCGACAATCTCGTCTTTATAATATAATGTAAGCAGTCCCGCCGTTTCGCCCGCCTTAACCGGCGCGGTCAGCGCGGGTTTGTCCAGCGCCCAGGACAAAATTATTTCCTTTTTAACGTCAGTATCGGCGGGCAGATATAAATCAAGCGATTCTTCGGGCAGCAGCGTGACATGGTCTACGCCCCGACCCAAATTGACTGGTATCTCGCATATCATCGTTGTGTTCTCGAGCACACGGATATATTTGAAGTTATCAAACGACCATTTGAACAGTTCAATCGCGTTTACATACGAATAAATTTTACCGAAGGTGCCGTCTTTATTTTTTTCCTGCTCGCCGCCCATAACAATGACGAGCTGTGTGACACCGCCCGACCGCGCGGTCGCGGCAATGCACCAGCCGCCCGCCTCCGTCATGCCCGAGCTCATGCCGCTTGCATATTTATAATAATAATCCGAAACAATATTAGTGGCGATTAAATAGTTGCGGTTATTTATATAACGCACCTCCGACTTGTTTGTCGCCGCGAATTCGTAACGCTTCATGCCCGCAAGTTCCATGAATGTGTTGTGCCTGTACGCCTCCAGCGCGATTTTCAGCGTATCGGACAGCGTCGTGCGCATCGCTTCGCTGTCCATGCCGGTCGGATTGGTATAGTATGTGTTATTCATACCCAATTCCGCCGCACGCGCGTTCATTGTGTCCACAAACGCTTCCGCCGAACCGTATGAATCAAAAGCCAGAGCGTACGCAGCGTCGTTTGAGCCGCCCACGATAAGCGCCGAGAGCAGTTGCCGCGCGGTTACAACCTCGCCCGCGCGCAGCCCGATATTGTTGCCGGCTACATTTTTAAGCATCTCTGCGGTGATTGTGATCTCCCGTTCCAAAGCATCTGCCTTGATGTAAAAATCGAGCGCCACGACCCCGGTCATCAGCTTAACCGTCGACGCCGGGGCAAGGACTTTATCGCCGCCGGTCATATAAAGCAGCTTTTCGTTTGTTATATTGTATACGCACGCAGCCGTGCAGCGGCTTATCTGCGGATCGTCCTGCGCCTGCGCGACCACCGTGAACAGCGCGAGAATAAGCGCTGCCGCTAAACTGATTTTAAGCGCTTTCCCGCACATTTGCAGCCGCCCCTTTTTTATCATTAATTGGAGAAATAATAACACAATATTATGTATCCGGTGTGAACACACATCGCATGTTTACATTGTACAATAAATCGCAAGCGCCACTTGATTTAATGGTTGTTAATGATATAATAGATACAGTTAAAAAAGACGATAACGTTAATATTACTAATCTTTCAGGAGGAATCAAAACAAATGCAGTCATCTATTTTCAAACGCTGTATATCGCTGACATTGGCAATACTCACAGTTGTTTTGGCGTTTTCATCGTGCGCGGACAATAGCGGCAGGCAGAACTCGGACTCCACCGGCGGGCCAGGTAAAAATACCGACACAGCAGAAACCGACACCCGCATATACCCCGACCTTCCGGCTCAGAATTTCGAAGGGTATGTTTTCAAGGTGCTTCACTGGTATGTAACCGGCTGGGACAGCCGCATGAATAAAGATATTTACGCGGAATCCGAAAACGCTGACCCCATCAACGACGCCGTATACAAACGCAACATGAGCCTGACCGAAAAATACAACGTCTCCTTTTCGATCCAGAACGAGACGCAGGACAAAGTCATCTCTATGACGCAGAAATTTATTGGTTCCGGCGAAGATGCGTTTGACGTTGTTTACGCGCGTATGGTTGACGTTCCCCCACTGCTGACCGGCGGTTATTTCCTTGATCTGAACAAGCTCCCGTATATAGATTTCACAAAACCCTGGTGGGATCAAAACTCGGTCAAGAGCCTGTCCGTGCTGGGCAAACTCTACCTTGCCGCGTCTGATATAAACATCATCGATAAGGACGCCACCTCCGCGATCGCGTTTAATAAACAATACGCAAACGACAACCAATATCCCGACCTCTACACGCTGGTAAACAACGGCACCTGGACGCTGGATAAAATGATGAGCCTGTACAAAGGCAAATCGCGCGACCTTAACGGCGACAACAAAATCGACGCAGAAAACGATATATACGCTTTCCTCGGCAAAAACGACGTCACCGCCAGCTTTTACCTCGGCGGCGGCGGTTCGTTTGTGTCAAAGGACGAAAACGACTCGCCATACCTCTCGTTCAACACCGAGCATAACTTTAATTTAGCGGATAAAATATTTAAAGTTATATACGATCCCGATAACTTCTACAACCAGCACACCATGCAAAAGCCCATCGACGACACCGCCTTCGAGCAGATGTTTTCGAACGGGCATGGCATTTTCTACTGGATGCGGCTTGACAACGTAACCACCATGCGCGCGTCTGATACCGAGTTCGGCATCCTCCCCGTACCGAAGTTTGACGAGGCGCAGAATCGCTATTACAGCATGGTGTCCATCCATACCTCCGGGCTTATCACCGTGCCGAAAACGGCTGCCAAGCCCGACCGCACCGGCTTTATCCTCGAAGCGCTGTCAGCCGAATCGAGATACACGCTTATACCCGCGTATATTGACAAAGCGCTGAAGGGCAAATATGTGCGCGATAACGAGTCTGAAGCGATGCTCGACCTCATCTTCGCCACGCGCACCTATGACCTCGGCGATGTGTTCGGGTTCGGCTCGCTCGCCGGCGACTGGCTGAATATAGGCAGCACCGGTAAATCCGACATCGCCTCATTCTACACCAAGCACGAAAAAAACGCCCAAAAAGCTATCGACAAGTTCTTAGTAAGCATAGAAAAGGCATCATAAATAGTCAGAATTAATTTCCCTCAAATCACAAACAGAAGTGTTAATACCGAATTTACTTCGCAACCGACCAATATATGCTCCTCTCCGCCCGGTTTATGACCGGGCGGAGATTTTTTCGTTCGCGTAATCGGCGCGTATTCCCCGCGCAGCGCCATGAAATAAACCGGAAATATTACGAAATGCTCCGGAAATTACGCGCACCGCAATTTATTCGGGCTTGTCGTCAATATAACCTCCGTTACGTCGTCACGCTTTCGACGATTGCAACAGCGCGCTCCTGATATAATGGTGACACAAAAGAAAACTCATAGTAAAGGATGTGCGTCGCCATTAATAATATTGATAACAAGAGCGCGGATAAACGCTTACCCCGATCGGTGACAGGTTTGTTTTCCCGTATCGAGAGCTTCATTCACAAACGTGATAAAGATCAAGCGGTATTATCAAATATCGCGACGGGTGAAAACAGTCCGCCCGGAGACGTTTCTCCGGCGGCGGGACCGGACGGCGCGGCAGTATTGGACAATACAACGGTATTTGAAAATACAACGGTATTTGAAAATACCGGAGTAAAATCCCCGCCGTTCAAGCACACGGCGATGAAAACCGAAACCGAATCCGGCGCCGGCACCGGGGCGCGTATCAGGTATGTGTTATCCGGTATCTGCTTCGCGGGGTTAGGATTTATTCTGGGTGCAGCTCCCACCATTATGGGCTCCAGTCCGTTTGGAACTGCGCTGCTCTGCGCGGCAGGCAAATATACGGGATTTATATACGCCGGACTTGTCGGCTCGGCGCTCCTGTCGCAAAACGCAGTCATGCAGCTCAGTGTTTACACCCTCGCGATCGCGCTGCGGATATTAATATCAGCGTCATGCACCGTACCGTGCAGTAAAATTCCTAAACAATCAACTGCCGGCGGAGCGATGGGCAGAGCGACGAACGGGATGACGGACGGAGCGACGAGGGTAGGGGACGGAGCGACGAGGGCGTCACTCCCTACGGCTTCCCGTTTAATAGAATTTATCGTATCGCCTCCCCCCGGCATATTGGACGAGCCCTTGACATTGCGCATCTGCGCGGGGCTTTCGGCGGCGCTGGCGGGCGGCATCTGGCGGATTATAGCGGGCGGATTTTTAATCTTTGACCTGATGGGCACGATGTTCGAGCTTGCAGCCGTACCGGCGGCGGTATTCCTATTTGCCGGCGTGACCACAAAATCGGAACGGCAAAACAAGATCGAAAACGCGCTGCACGCCGTATCCGACGCACCCTACCGTGAGCTTGGTATGCTCTCGCTGCTCGCGGCGCTTGTATACGGGATTAAAACGATCACCTTCTTCGGGTTTTCCGCCGCCGCGATACTGACCGCCGGAGCGGTGTTTCTGGTGGCAAACAAAGGCGGCGTGCTGCGCGCCTGCGTAACCGGTTTGGTTTGCGGGTTGGCCTACAATCCCCTGCTCGCGCCCGCGTTCGCGCTGGCGGGGCTGACCGCCGGACTGCTGCAAGG
>DHAH01000003.1:21849-23046 GCA_002397345.1 Clostridiales bacterium UBA4959 | reverse complement strand
CATTGAGCGAGGTCTATCTGCGCCGCATAAAAGCGGCATTGAATGACGCGGCGGTAAACGCGTTTGATTTGCGGCGGGGGCAAGCCCGCGTCCTGCGGATTATGGTGCCGCGCGGTGCGATTTCAAAAGCGGCGGGTCATCACGGCGTAAATAAATCGGCGCTGTGCAACAAATCCGGATTCAAAGACGTAAAATTTATAGAAAACGCGGATTTGCCGGAATATACGGTTAAAATTACGCGTTAAAATTAAGTGATTACGTCAGAATTCCGTTATACTTTGTTTGATTGCGTCAAAATTATTTTATAGTTTGTTAATGCTTTGTAATGGCGCGGTGCGCCATTTTATGATATAATTACAGAATACACTATAAATTATCACTTCGGAGGTCGTGTGAGGCTTAAATCAATAGAGCTGTGCGGATTTAAGTCCTTTCCGGACAATACGCGGCTGACATTCACCGGCGGTGTGACCGCTGTAGTCGGCCCGAACGGCAGCGGAAAATCCAACATCTCCGACGCGATCCGTTGGGTGCTGGGCGAAATTTCTTCAAAAAATCTGCGCGGCGCGAAGATGGACGATATCATCTTCGGCGGCGCTGACAGCCGCCGCGCGTCGGGGCTTGCCGAGGTGTCGCTGGTTATAGACAACACCGACTCTGATAACCGGCTCGATATTGATTATGACGAGGTTACGGTCACGCGCCGCTATTTCCGGGGCGGGGACAGCGAATATCTTATCAACCGCCGCCCGGTGCGCCTGCGCGATATATCCGAGCTGTTCATGAACACCGGCATCGGGCGCAACGGTTATTCGATAGTCGGGCAGGGTAAAATCGCCGAGATTATCAGCCAGCGCAGCGAAGACCGCCGCAATATTTTTGAGGAAGCGGCGGGTATTTCCAAATATAAATATAAAAAGCTCGAAGCCGAGCGCAAGCTCGCCGAGGTGGACGACAATTTAATAAGGCTGGGCGATATACAGCGCGAGCTTTTCGACCGCATCGGCCCGCTCGAGCGGGATGCAGAACGCGCGCGAACCTATCTTGAGCTGTATGAGCGCAAGAAAGCCGCCGATGTATCGCTGTGGCTGCATGATGTTACGGCAATACGCGCGAAATTGGAAGAATACGGGCGTGTCAAAACCGCCGCGCAGGGAATGCTCGACAACACCGACGCCAGGCTTGCCGCGCTCGACG
>DHAH01000003.1:17159-21708 GCA_002397345.1 Clostridiales bacterium UBA4959 | reverse complement strand
AGCAGAAACGCGCGTCAGCCGAGCGCGCCGCGTCGCGCATCACCGAATATACGGAGAAACTGCATGGCGCGCAGACGGCGCGTCTGCTGTATGAAAACGACATCGCCCACATCGACGCGCAGCTTGCGCAGCTCGAAACCGATTTAAAATTCAAATCGGCGGCGCTTGCGTCGGCGGAGGAAAAAAACGCCGCGACCAAGGTTGAAGCGGACAGGCTCGCCTCCGTATATACGGCAGAAAAAGCCGAACTTGACCGCGCGGCGGCAGCGCTTGAGGAATATACAAAGAACGCGGAAGCGCTGAAAGCCGAACTTGCCGCGCTCGACGCCGAATCGGACGCGCTGACAGCCGAATCGATCGAGCTGCGCGTAAAACTGTCGGCGCTGGGCGATACGGACGACAGTCAGAGCGAACAATCCGCCTATCAAGACGATCTTGACAGACTCGGTTCATCGGTGGATCGGCTTTCACAGCGCATTAATCGCGCCGAGAACGCTATTTCCGACTACGCCGACAAAATCGGACATGAAAAAAGCGCGTCAGGCGACGCGCAGAAAAAGATCGAAGCGTATTTAACAGAGCTTGACGACGCGAAAGAAAAACATAATAAATTAAAGGTGGAATACTCATCGCTGCTGCGTCAGGCGGACGCGCTGCGCCGCATGGAGGAACTGTTCGAGGGCTATAATCAAAGCGTACGCCGCGTCATGGAAGCGGCGAGCACAGGCGAGCTGCGCGGTGTGATCGGGCCGGTGAGCCAGATCGTTTCTACCGAAGAAAAATACAGCATCGCAATCGAAACCGCGCTGGGCGCGAATATACAAAACATCGTCGTCGAAGATGAAGAAGCGGCAAAAAACGCGATAAACCATTTAAAACGCGTCAACGGCGGGCGGGCGACGTTCTATCCGCTGACCTCGGTAAAAAGTCAGTCGAGCGGGCTGCCGTCGGCGGAATTGACACGCCGACGCGGTTACATAGGCGGCGCCGACGAACTGGTCGGCTGCGACGAGCGTTATCGCGGCGTGGTGAGCTATATGCTCGGACGCACGGCGGTGTTCCGCGGGCTCGACGAAGCCACCGAAACGGCAAAGGCGTTCGGTTACCGTTTCCGCATAGTCACGCTCGACGGCCAGACGATCAATGCGGGCGGTTCGTTCACCGGCGGTTCGGTGAAGCGCGACAGCGGTATGCTGACGCGCGCGACGGACATCCGGCGCGCCGAGGATGAAGCCGCCGCCGTCGAGGTTAAAGCGGCGGCGCAGCGCGCTAAAATCGACGGGATAAACGCGAAAATAGAATAGCAGAAAACGCTCTGCGCCGATATAAACGGCAGGCTTAACCTGCTCACCACACTCTATCAGGCGGAGAAAACCCAGCTTGAGGTACTGCGCACACAGCACGCGTCCGATAAAACGCGGCTCGACGAGGTGAAGGCTGAATACACCGCCAATTCCGACCGCATAATAAAAGAATCGGAGCAGCGCGCCGAAATAAAACGGCGTTCCGACGAGATAAACGACCGCTTGGCGGCGCTCGCGATTGAGATAGAGGAAAAGATAAAGGTTCGCGCCGCTTGTGTGGAGCAGCGCGACGCCGCGCGCGGCTCGCATACCGCGCTCACCGTCAGCGTCGCGGCATCGGAGCGCGACGCCGAAGCGGCGAAACGAGCGCTCGATTTCGGGTTTGACACCGTATCGTCGCTGCGCGAGCAGCTCGAGGGCGCGGAGAACGCGATTTTAAAGCTTAACGAGAAGAAGATAAACGCCCAAAACGACATCGAGAACGGTAAAAACGAATGCGGCGAGCTGACCTCGGACATCGAACATCTGACAGCCGAGCGCAAGCGCTTCGAAAGCGAAGCCGGAGAAATTGATGCGCAGCTCAACCGCCTGCGCGAGGAGATACGCGAGGAAACGCGCCGGCGCGAGGTGTATTTCCGCGAGTTCACGCAGTCGGAAAGCGCATACAACCAGCTCCAAACCGAAAACGACCGCGCTGCCTCGAAGATTTGGGAAGATTACGAGCTGACTTTTTCTACCGCGTCGTCAGCCGCCGCGGCTGCGGGTTATCCGCCGATAACAGCCGAAAACCGCGCGGAAGCGGTGTCCGTGCAGAATGAATGTAAAAACAAGCTGCGAGCGCTCGGCGCGGTTAACGTCGGCGCGATCGAGGAATATGCCGAGGTCAAGCAGCGTTACGAATATGGCAAAGCGCAGATCGACGACCTCAGCGCGTCGCGTGATTCGCTGTCGGAAGTCATAATCAAGCTCGAGCGCGAGATGCGTATCCAGTTCACGCGCGCGTTTGACGAGATAAACTACCACTTCAAGCGCGTGTTCGCCGAGCTGTTCGGCGGCGGTACGGCGGAGATAACGCTGACCGACCGCGAGGATGTGCTAAACTGCGGCATCGAAATCAACGTCGCGCCGCCGGGCAAGATAATCAAAAGCATGCTGGCGCTGTCCGGCGGCGAGCAGGCATATGTCGCTATCGCGCTGATCTTCGCCATACTGTGTGTCAACCCCACGCCCTTCTGCGTGTTCGACGAGATCGAAGCGGCGCTGGACGAGATAAACGTCGCGCGTTTCGCCGACTACATGAAGCGTTACAGCGAAAAGGTTCAGTTTGTGGTAATCACACACCGGCGGGGCACAATGGAACGCGCCGACTCGATATACGGCGTGACGATGCCCGAACGCGGAATATCACGGGTATTGGTACTGAATCTGGATGAGATAGAAGCGAAAATGGGTATAAAATAATCTTTATCGGAGTAAAGAATGGGCTTTTTTGAAAAGTTAAAAGCGGGGCTTGCCAAAACCAAGGACGCGATTTTTAAACAGGTCGACAACCTGTTTAAAATGTTTGTCAAAGTGGACGAGGAGATGCTCGAAGAGCTGGAGGAGCTGCTCATCGCAGCCGATGTCGGGGCGGCTTCGGCGGACGAGATTATAAGCAGGCTGCGCGAGGAGATACGCGAAAATCGTCTGACCGACCCTGCCGACGCGCGCGACGCGCTGTACGCAATCCTGCGCGAGATGATAGACGAGAGCGAAATGCCCGAAAACAGGCAGCTTAAGATAAACACAAAACCGTCGGTGATACTTGTCATCGGCGTCAACGGCGTGGGCAAGACGACCTCCATCGCCAAAATTGCCAAACTGCTCAAAGGCGAGGGCAAAAAAGTGCTTATCGCCGCCGCCGACACCTTCCGCGCCGCCGCTATTGACCAGCTTGTGGTGTGGGCAGATCGCGTGGGCGTGGAGCTTATAAAACACAGCGAAGGTTCCGATCCCGCGGCGGTGGTGTTCGACGCCGTCGGCGCGGCAAAGAATCGCGGCGCCGATGTGCTTATCATCGATACCGCGGGGCGGCTGCATAATAAGAAGAACCTTATGGACGAGCTTTCGAAGATTGACCGCGTGATAAACCGCGAACTGCCGGGCGCAGACCGCGAAACGCTGCTTGTGCTCGACGCCACAACCGGTCAAAACGCCGTCAGCCAAGCCAAGGAGTTTAAAAACGCGGCGTCTATCACCGGGCTGGTGCTTACAAAACTGGACGGCACCGCCAAAGGGGGCATCGTGTTTTCGATCCGCCGCGAGCTGGGCATACCGGTGAAATTCATCTGCGTCGGAGAGGGTGCGGACGATTTGGAACGGTTCGACGCGGCGCAATTTGTGTCGGCGCTGTTTGAATAATTGCAGGGACGGGGTTCCGTTTCCGTCCGTTGTAAAATAAATCAGGTGTGTTGTGTAGGGACGGGGTTCCATCCCCACCTGTTGGCAAAATAAATCCGGCGGTGCGGCATGGAAACCGCACCCTGTAAAATGTTTTTATGGTAAAGTTGATATGAATTATGTGCTTGCATCACGCAATAAAAAGAAAATCGCCGAACTTGAGGCTATTCTGCGTTCCTTTGTGACAGATAAAAACAAATTCCGGCTGCTTTCGCTCGACGACATCGGCGTGACGGACGAAATCCCGGAGGATGGCGCTACATTTGAGGAAAACGCGGCGATAAAGGCTTCGGTACCTGCGTCAAAGGGGTATTGGGGCATCGCCGACGATTCCGGTCTGTGCGTCGACGCGCTGGATGGCGCGCCCGGAGTTTTTTCGGCGCGTTTCGCGGCAATGAACGGTTTCAGCATCGGAATGGACGCCGACGCCAATAACAACGCGTTATTGCTTGAAAAGCTGCGGGATGTTCCTCACGAAAAGCGCGGCGCGAAGTTTGTATGCGCTATCGCCGTCTGCCCGCCTCTGGGCAACGGCGGGGTGTTTACAGTGCGCGGCGAATGCGCGGGGATAATTCTCGAAAAGCCGCGCGGCGCGGACGGCTTCGGCTATGACCCGCTATTTTTCCATGAAGAATCGGGCAAAACCTTCGCGGAGCTGGGCGCCGGCCGGAAAAACGAGATAAGCCACCGCGCGATGGCGCTTAAAGCGCTCGCGGAGCTGAATATTATCAAATGAAACAAATTGCCATTTACGGCGGGACGTTCGCGCCGCCGCACAACGGGCATATCGAGTTCGCGCGCGGGTA
>DHAH01000003.1:16716-16988 GCA_002397345.1 Clostridiales bacterium UBA4959 | reverse complement strand
TACCGCCTCACAAGCAGATTGACGGCGCCGACAGCCCGGCGGTGAGGCTGGAGATGGTTCGGCTGGGCTTTGCCGGGTTTGACAGCCGCGTCGAGGTGGACGACTTCGAGATTACGCGCGCCGCTCCGAGCTATACGGTGCTCACGCTCGAGCATTTCACCGCGCCCGATACCGCGCTGACATTTTTGTGCGGCAGCGACATGTTCCTCACGCTTGAGGAATGGTACCGCGCGCCCGACATATTTAAACTGTGCCGTATCGCGTTCGCGCGG
>DHAH01000003.1:16351-16601 GCA_002397345.1 Clostridiales bacterium UBA4959 | reverse complement strand
GTGCCGTATCGCGTTCGCGCGGCGAATTTGCGGCGGTGAAGAATACGACGCGAAAATCGCGGAGCGCCGAGCGTATTTCGAGCGCGTTTACGGCGCGAATATCACCGAGCTTGATTTGCCCGTCGTCGATATATCGTCAACCGAGCTGCGGAGCGCGGTATGCGCAGGGCAGAGCATCGCAGAGTATGTGCCGGCTGCGGTGAATAAATACATCGCGGAGAACCGATTATATTTATAATAAAATGATAAA
>DHAH01000003.1:11091-16200 GCA_002397345.1 Clostridiales bacterium UBA4959 | reverse complement strand
ATTTATAATAAAATGATAAATAAGACAGAACTTGATAAAATATTAAACGTCATACCCGGGTATTACGAGCCGAAAAAGCTTGCCCACGCGCTGTCGGTCGAGCGGGAATGCGCCGCGCTGGCGGATATATACGGTATGAGCTGCGACGACACGCTGCGTCTGCGCGCGGCGGCGCTGCTGCATGATATAACAAAAAGGTTGATCCACACAGAGCAGCTTGAATACTGCCGCGCAAACGGCATTCCGTTTACCGAAGACGAAACGCATATGCCGAAGATATTCCACGCGCGCACAGGCGCGCATTTGGCGCGGAAACTGTTTCCCGCGCTTGTCGACGATGAGATGTACGACGCCATATACTATCACACCACCGCAAAACCGGCGATGAGCCTGATGTGCAGTCTGCTATACCTTGCCGATTATATCGAGCCTACGCGGAAATTCACCGACTGCGTGAAGCTTCGCGGCGAATTTTACGGGCTGCTCGAAAGCCGTGATAAGTTTGAGGCGCTGAACATCGCGCTTATAACTTCGTTTAACCTGACGCTGACCGATCTTGTCGCCGAAAACGGCAGCATCCACGTCGACATTATCGAAGCGCGGAATTATTATATGCAATTAACCAAAGGTGAAAATATATAAAATGAATACAAAATTAAGAAAACCGAACAATAAAAAACCATCGGGCTGGAAGATAACACTGACGGTACTCTTATCGCTTATATTAATAGCGGCGTTATTCACCGGCGGTTATATACTACGCAGTATGTTCGTCAAACCGCAGCCGGGCGGCGATAAAGATGACGAAACGCTTTACACCGGCTCTGAAACAACGGCGGCGGCAGAAACCGAAGAGGACACGCCCGAAACGAACGGCGATACTGCCGTCGGCTTTAAGCGGCGCGAGGATGTGTATAACTTCCTGCTTATCGGAAAAGACGAAGTAGCGACAAATACCGACGTTATGATTATAGCGTCGTTTGACTGTACTACAGGAAAAATCTCGATGTGCCAGATGCCGCGCGACACCTACGCCGAATATAATGATAAATACGGTAAGCTGAACGCCGCATTTGCTTCATTTCTAAGTAAGGCAAAACGTGAAAAAGCTGAAGATCCAACCAAAACCGCGCTTGAGAACCTCAGCGATTTATTTCAAAAGGGGCTAAATATCCGGCTCGATTATTACATGCTCATAAACCTAAAAGGTTTCAGAGCTGTTGTTGACCGTATCGGCGGCGTTGATATGTATGTGCCTAACGATATGCATTATAACGATCCGGAACAAAATTTGTCTATAAATATAAAAAAGGGTCAGCAGACATTGATGGGTCGTGAAGCGGAGGGTTTTGTACGCTATCGCTGGGGTTATATACAGGCGGATATAGCGCGCGCCGACGCGCAGAAAGTTTTTATCACAGCGTTTATCGCAAAAGTTAAATCGTCGATAAGCATACCCATGATAGCGGGATTGGCGTCCGACATCCTGCCAAACCTTATTACCAATATAAAACTTGAAGATTGCATATATTTTGCCAAACAAGCGCTGAAGGTTGACATGTCGAACATTACCATGCTGACAATGCCGGGCGACAGTTATAAAAATGGACTTTATTATGTCATGCACCGCGCCGATATGCTGAATATCGTCAATGAATATTTAAATGTATATGACAAGCCGATACCGTCGTCTTATTTCGATGTTGACAGAATTTTTGTAAAAGATGACAATAGCGAAATAATAGGATATTACAATAAAAAAGAAACTGAAATTGTGACTCACAAGGCTGATGATGTAGATAAAGACGGAATTTATATAGCGCTTGACCCCAATAAAAGACCGTAAAACAAGGAGATATAGCATGATGGATGAAAAAATACCCGCGAAGCAGCTTTCGTTTGCGCCTCCGCTTGAATTAGCGGGCGCAATAATCGGCGAGCTTTCAAAAACAAAGGCGGCCGGACTTAAATTAATACACGTCGAAAACCAGACTATTATCGCCGATTATTTTATAATCTGCACCGGTACTTCGAACACGCAGATCAGGGCGCTGGCGAATAACCTCGAGTTCAAGATAGGCGAGGGCGGCGTTTTCCCGTCGCATATCGAGGGGCTGGACGAAGCGACATGGGTGCTGCTCGACTACGGCTCGGTGATAGTGCACATCTTCAACAGCGAAACGCGGAGGTTCTATAACCTCGAAAAGCTTTGGGTTGATGGCGCGGAACTGGATATTACGCAATATTTATCGAATCAGGATGAAAATCAGCTATGAAATATGATCATAAAGCAATAGAAAAAAAGTGGCAGGACGAATGGGACCGCCGCGGGGCGTTCGTCGCCAAAAATGACCGCAGCCTGCCTAAATATTATACGCTTGTCGAGTTCCCGTACCCCTCCGGTCAGGGACTGCACATCGGTCACCCGCGCCCCTACACGGCGCTCGACATCATCAGCCGCAAAAAGCGGATGCAGGGCTATAACGTGCTGTTCCCCATGGGTTGGGACGCGTTTGGTCTGCCCACGGAAAACTACGCGATAAAGAACCGCATACACCCGCGCATCGTAACCGAGCGCAACATCGCGACGTTCAAGCGTCAAATCAAATCGCTGGGGCTGTCGTTCGACTGGACGCGCGAGATCAGCACCACCGACCCCGAATATTTCAAATGGACGCAGTGGATATTCATCCAGCTTTTTAAGCACGGGCTGGCATATAAAAAAGAAATGGCGGTCAACTTCTGCACCTCCTGCAAGGTCGTGCTCGCCAACGAGGAAGTCGTGGGCGGAGCCTGCGAACGCTGCGGCGGAGAGGTCGTGCGCAAGGTAAAGAGCCAGTGGATGCTTAAAATTACCCAATACGCGCAGCGGCTCATCGACGGGCTTGAGGGACTGGACTTCATCGAGCGCGTCAAGACGCAGGAAATCAACTGGATCGGGCGTTCCGAGGGCGCGGAGGTCAAGTTCGCCGCGACGTCGGGCGACACCATAACGGTGTTCACCACACGTCCCGACACGCTGTTCGGCGCGACATATATGGTCATTGCTCCCGAACACGCGCTGGTCGATAAATGGCTGGAATCGAACATAATTAAAAACGGCGGCGATGTGGCCGCATATCGCGCGGAGGCGGCTAAAAAATCGGATTTCGAGCGCACAGAGCTGGCAAAAGATAAAACCGGCGTCAGGCTCGACGGCGTTTCGGCGGTCAACCCCGCAAACGGCAAACAGATCCCGATTTTCATTTCCGATTACGTGCTCTCGTCTTACGGCACGGGCGCGATAATGGCGGTGCCGGGCCACGATACGCGCGACTGGGAGTTCGCCCGCAAATTCGGGCTGCCCATCGTGCAGGTGGTAACCGTGATTGACGGCGATAAATCAGGCGCGGCGGTAAATCTGGACGAGGGCGCGTTCTGCGACACCGAAACCGGCGTGATGATGAACTCGGACTATCTCAACGGCATGAACGTTGAAGCGGCAAAAGCGAAAATCGTTGACGTATTGGCGGAACGCGGATTAGCCGAGAAGAAAATCAATTACAAGCTGCGCGACTGGGTGTTTTCCCGCCAGCGTTATTGGGGCGAGCCCGTTCCGATGGTGTGGTGCGAAAAGTGCGGCTGGGTACCCCTGCCCGAGGATCAGCTCCCGCTAACGCTGCCGGAGATTGACGAATACGAGCCGACCGACACGGGTGAATCGCCGCTCGCGAAGTGCGAGGACTGGCTGACAACGACCTGTCCCGCGTGCGGCGGTCCGGGTCGGCGCGAGACTGACGTCATGCCCAACTGGGCGGGCAGCTCGTGGTATTTCATGCGCTATTGCGACCCGCACAATCCCGACGCGGTTGCGTCGCAGGAAGCGCTGGATTATTGGATGCCCGTCGATTGGTATAACGGCGGTATGGAGCATGTGACGCTGCACCTGCTTTACTCGCGGTTCTGGGCGCAATTTTTGCACGACATCGGCGTACTGTCCTGTCCCGAGCCGTATCTTAAGCGCACCGCACACGGCATGATACTCGGCGAGAACGGTGAAAAAATGTCCAAATCGAAG
The DNA here is from genome assembly GCA_002397345.1 of Clostridiales bacterium UBA4959. Lineage (GTDB taxonomy): Bacteria > Bacillota > Clostridia > Oscillospirales > CAG-272 > DTU078. Next base: position 12,143 of record DHAH01000003.1, on the reverse strand, counting down.
GGTAACGTCATCAACCCCGACGATATTGTGAACGAATACGGCGCGGATACGCTGCGTTTGTACGAGATGTTCATCGGCGATTTTGAAAAATCCGCGCCGTGGTCGCCCGCTTCGATACGCGGCTGCCGCCGGTTTTTGGAACGCGTCGCCGCGCTGCCGGAATTGGTGAAGGGAAGCGGCGCAACACCCGGGCTGGAAAGCGACTTCCATAAAACAATTAAAAAAGTGACGCTCGATATTGACGGCATGAAATTCAACACCGCGATCGCGGCGCTGATGTCGCTGATTAATAAAATTTATGAAGTCGGCGGTCTGACAAAAGATGAGCTTGTTATTTTTATAACAATGCTTAACCCTTTCGCTCCGCACCTGACCGAGGAATTATATCACACCGCCGCCGGTTCAAACGAGCTGTTATCGCTGGCGAAATGGCCGGCGTGGGACGAGTCGAAGACCGTCGACGCGACAGTCGAGATCGCGGTGCAGATCAGCGGCAAGCTGCGCGGCACCTTCCGTGTACCGTCGGGCGCGGAGAGCAAGGACGTTATCGCCGCGGTACGCGCCGACGATAAATTCGCGCCGCTGCTCGAAGGTAAAACGACCGTAAAAGAAATTTATGTGCAGGATAAGCTGCTCAATATAGTCGTAAAATAAAAAGCGAAGCTTTTGGCAAGCTTTATTTGACAAATATATAAAAAGTCACAGAGTAAAAATCGCATGAGCGATTCTTGCCTTGTAAAAGCGAAGCTTTTACAATTTTCACTTGACAAACCGCGGAAACTATTGTATAATATTGTTTGTATTTGAATCGGAGGCGGTACAACGGCCGCTGCGGAGGGAGGGATTAAACAATGGCTGAAGTCAGAATAAAGGATAACGAAACACTCGACAGCGCTCTTCGCAGATTCAAGCGTCAGTGTGCCAGATCCGGGGTGCTTTCCGAACTTCGTAAAAGGGAGCATTACGAAAAACCCAGCGTGAAGCGCAAAAAGAAGTCGGAAGCAGCAAGGAAGCGTAAATACAGCAAATAAATTTGCTGCGCAAATAAAATT
>DHAH01000003.1:9374-10947 GCA_002397345.1 Clostridiales bacterium UBA4959 | reverse complement strand
TGCTGCGCAAATAAAATTTGCTGTGCAAACAAGATTTGCTTCGCAACTAAATTTACTGCGTAAATAAAAAAATTGCCGTCCGGCATCGGACGGCGTTTTTTTATGGGTATAACAGAAAAACGGGCTGCGCGATCGGGCATAAATAACCCGTACCCCGCGTTTTATGCCAGCTTGTTGTGCAGTGCTATGTTGTTTTTGTCCGCGAAATCGCCGAGCAGCCGCAGATATTTTTCAAACGCCGCTTCTTTGCATTCGAAAAGCTCCAGCGGTTTTGATATGCCCACCGCTTCGATGGCGATAACGCGCGTTTTGCGTTTAATCCCCAAAAATCCGCGTGCGAATCCGTCGTAAAACGAGATCGACGTTATTTTGGACGCGGGCAGATTACGCGCCATTGGAGGGGTTACTCCAGTGTCGGTAAATACGATTTCATGTTTGTCGAACAAAATTTTTTCTTCATCCATGGTATTATCGCCCTCTTTCTCAAGTCATTATTAATATATTAACATATATACAAAAGATTGTCAAGTAGAGATTAACATTCTTACCGTTCTGTAAAACAGCGGCGTTCCCTACGCCATAAAATACGTATAATACGCCACAATGGTGCGTGTTGCTCCTCCATGCTCAAGGTCGGGCGCTGTAAGAATCACACCCTCCCGCGACAGCAGTTCGGACGCGTCGAGCGTGTTTATATCCGCGCGGAACAATACTTTTTCGTCGGCGTAAACAAGTAGCTCGTCTCCCTTAAGAATCAGCGCTCCGCTGCGTCCGATCACAAATTCATCGTCCGGCAGACGCTCAATAACATATTTTATCGCCCTGCCGTCCAGCTTTTTTATTATTTTCAACCGGATCGCGCGTTCTTTGGCGCGTTTGCCGAATATATCGGAAATAATACCCATTTACTGCGATTTAACCTCAACTTTTGATTTAAACCATTCTACCATAATTATTACGATTATGCAAAAAATATCCGTGGACAAAATAGACAATAATTTAATATATCATGTTTTAAAGCTGAGAAATTATACAAACTTTATTAAAAATTATTAACTCCCCTTGACAGGAATGGTGTTTATGGTATAGTATACTTTGATGTACCGCGTCTATTGCACAATCGTGTCATAGACACAGATGTATTAAACCCATTTTAACGATCGGAGTTGATGCTGTTGTTACCGCTCGACACACTGACCGATGAAGCACAGGCGGCGTTTACCGCTCATGGCGTCGATTGTGACGCGCTTGAGCTTGTGGTGGCGCTTGACCTTGATGCCGCAGGCGATTACGGCGAGAGCTGGATGGCATATAATAAAACCTCAAAGCGGCTTTACGTTATCGCCGCTTCCTTCCGCGCGGAAAGGCGCATCTCGGGCTTTGACCCTGCCGCGAACGCAAAAGCCGGAGCCAAAAAAAATGCGCGGGAAAAAGCCATTGTCAAAGACTTCAAGTACTTCCATGAGTATGACGTACATACTTTCCGCGACATCTATGTAGATAACTTTGTCTGTTCCAACCGCATCCTCGCGCGCGTCGGAGACCCCTTGCCTGACGAAGAACCTAAAAAAGA
>DHAH01000003.1:8865-9210 GCA_002397345.1 Clostridiales bacterium UBA4959 | reverse complement strand
ACCGTCCCAAAGAAGAAGAAGAGGACGTAAACAAGCTGACGACAGAGATAATCACGTTTACAACCAACGCGCGGAAGCGTAAGCTGTTCGCTTTTATCGACATTGTAAACAGACTGCGTAAAGGCGATGAAATCACTGAATCCGACCCGATTTTTGAGCAGTTCAACGTCCGATGCCCCAAATGCGGACGTGTTTACTCCGACCAAAACCGTAAACTCTGCGAACATTGCCTGAACCGCGGCGCGATAATCAAGCGTCTATTCAAATATTTCGATAAATTCCGGCGGGAGCTTGTCATCGTGTTTTTATGCATGATTTTGACTTCCGTGATTTCCCTTATCAACC
>DHAH01000003.1:3846-8734 GCA_002397345.1 Clostridiales bacterium UBA4959 | reverse complement strand
TTCCCTTATCAACCCTATTATAAACAATAAAATACTGCTCGACCAGGTCATCAACAAGCCGGAGGTAGTAAACGGGCAGCAGCTTGGCACAATGCACAAGGAGTATTGGGTCTACATCATGGTGACGGTTGTGCTGGGCATATCCTTAATCTCGCTCGGCATCGGCATCTTGCAGAACCGCGCAAACGCGCACATGTCCACGCAGGTCACGCTGAACATGAAGCTCGACATCTTCACCGCAATGCAAAAATTGTCGCTTTCGTTCTTCAACAGCAACCAGACCGGGCGGCTTATCACGCGCGTGAACTATGACGCCGACCGTGTGCGCGGATTTTTCATCAACGCCGTGCCCGCGCTGGTGATAAATGGCATCAACTTCATAGGGCTGACGATTTTCCTGTTCATCATCAACTGGAAGCTGACGCTGATTGTGTTCATTCCGGTGCCTATCATCGTTTTGATGTTCAAATTTATGCTGCCTAATCTGTGGCGCATGTATACAAAACTGTGGAGACGCTCGTCGTCGCTCAACGCCGTGCTTGGCGACTCGCTCAACGGTATCCGCGTGGTCAAGGCGTTCGCTAAAGAATCGGAGGAAGCGAACCGTTTCCACACCTACAGCGAACGGTACAGCGACACCAACCTGCAGCTCAACATGGTCTCGCTGACCATTTTCCCGATAATCGGCTTGCTTATAGGACTTTCCAGTAAGGCGATTTGGGGTTTCGGCGGTATCAACGTTATCAATAAAGTAATGACCTACGGTGAATTCGCTACCTATTTCAGCTATCTGGGCATGATTTTCGGACCGCTGAACTTTTTTACCGACTTCACCAACCAGCTTACCGACACAATTAACTCGGCACAGCGCATGTTTGAGATACTCGACGCCGTGCCCGAAATCATCGACGCCGCCGACGCCGTCGCTATTGACAATATGCGCGGCGAAATCGAGTTTAAACGCGTCAGTTTCCATTACACCGCCAACCGTCCGATATTGAAGGATATGTCGTTTAAAATCAATCCCGGCGATCACATCGGACTCGTGGGGCATACGGGCGCGGGTAAATCGACGATTGCCAACCTGATAAACAGGCTGTACGACGTTATCAGCGGCTCCATCGAGATCGACGGCGTGAACGTGAAGCACATCAAGAGCGAATCGCTGCGCCGAAACATCGCGATTGTGTCGCAGGAGATTTTCCTGTTCAAGGGTACTATAGCGGACAACATCCGCTACGCGCGTCCCGACGCGACGTTTGACGAGGTCGTCAGCGCGGCGAAAGCGTCGAACGCGCACGACTTCATCATGCGCCTGCCCGACGGATATGAAACTGTCGTCGGCACAGGCAGCCGCTCGCTGTCGGGCGGTGAATGCCAGCGCGTTTCGATTGCACGCGCGCTGCTGCTCGGCCCGACGATATTGATCCTCGACGAAGCGACTGCCGCGATGGATACCGAAACCGAGCGTCTGATCCAAAACGCGCTGAATAAGCTGATCGAGGGCAAAACGACGCTGACCATAGCGCACCGGCTGTCAACTTTGAAAGACTGCAACTACTTATTTGCCATAGAGAACGGCGAAATCGCCGAGCGCGGCACACACGCCGAGCTCATAGCCAAAAAAGGCATCTATTACAGGCTGTATACGCTTCAAACAGAAGCGATGAAAAAAGTGCTTCAGGGAATGTAAAGTTAACGCTTTAACAGAGAAGAAAGTATCGCGCAGGCGCGAAACTTCGGGCAATAATTTTAAGGCAGGAGAAATTTTATGGCGGACGATAAGAAGCAGAAAACCATCGCGGAAAAAGATATAAAAACAACAGATAAAGAAAAATCAACGAATGTAGAGAGCGGCTCTGTATCGACAAAGGAAAACAAAGATAAATCCGAAACCGCGGATAAAAAGACTGAACAAAAACCCGAAACCGAAACCGAAAAAGCCGAAAAAAAGGACATCCTCGACGAGATTGACGACGGCGACCTGATTCTCGAAAATCAACGCGAGTCGGTGATGCTCACGCCGCAGAACGCGAAATTCTTCGCCTCGAAGGGCGGGCTTATTTCGATGACGCTTATCCATGGAGATGGAACGCCATCCAAAGAGGATGGAATGCCATCCAAAAAAGATGGCGGTGACGATGAGTTCTTCGAGCGCGTCGTTGTAATGCGCGCGTTCCCCATATCGAACCCCGATGAATTTATTTCGGTGCGCGAGCCCGATAATAAAAAGAAGGTTAAGGGTAAGGAAATCGGCATGCTCCGCCGGCTTTCGGACTTCGACGAGGCATCGGTGCGGCTGATTATCGACGAGCTGGACCGCCGCTATTTTTCGCCCATCATCCAACGCATCTATTCGGTGAAAGAGAAGTTCGGTTATTCGTATTGGGAATCGGACACCAGCGCCGGACGCGTGACTTTTATCCTTAATAACCCGTTCTCAAACATCCGCGTACTCGAGGACGGTCGGATTTACATAAACGACATAGACGGAAACAGCTTCGAGATACCCGATCCCAAAAAGCTTGACACCGCAAGCTACCGAAAGATTGAAATATATCTGTAAAAACGTTTGAAAAATACATATTCAAACGGGGGAGTTTTGTGCCGCCGCATAAAACATCCCGCGCTATATTAAAAGGATTGGCATAAGTATGAAACTATTATACGAGCTGCCCGACGCGGATAAAAAAGCCTATGACGCCGCAGCGGGGGCAGACGAAAAAATAATGTACTGCCTGCCGTTTAACATATACGGCGATAAATTCGTAAACGGCTATATGACGTTCACGAACAAGCGCATCTATAAACTGCTTGACGGTAATCTGCTTGCGATTTTCCCATTGGAGAACGCGACGGAGTTCCGCACCGAGGTCATGTACGGCATCTGCGGATTTTACGCTAAAATCGACGGCGCGACGACGCTGCTCTGCAACTTCATCTCGGGGCGTCATCTGCCGCGCTACGCCATCATCGTCAAGGCGATGGAGATTCTGACCGAAAAACATAACGATACCCCGATTACAAACGATACCCCCGAGCGTTTCTGCCCCAAATGCGGACGCCCGTTTGTATACAGCACAACGATTTGTCCATACTGCATGGATAAGTTCGAGGTTTATAAAAAACTCTGGGCGATGACAAAAGGTCTGCGCCTGATGATGTTCTTTCCGTTCATAGTATCGATTTTCAGTGTTATTTTCTCGTTCGTCGTGCCGTGGATACAGGCGATCGCGATCGACAAATACATAAAACCGACCGGTGAAGCGGTTGGCTCGCTGACAGGCACGCGTATGACGGGTTTTATCGTCATAATCGTCGCAATCGTGTCCATCGATTTGTTCCAGCGCGCGCTCGGTGTTATACAGGCACGGTTTTCCGCGATCGCGGGTAACAAATTTACGCTGGTGCTTAAAACGCTGCTTTACGAAAAACTCCAGTCGCTGTCGCTGGCGTCGATACAGCGCCGCTCGACAGGCGATCTCATGGGGCGCGTGAACCATGACACCAGCGAAATGCAGAACTTTATCACCAACATGCTGCCGTCGCTGTTTATCCAAGCGGCATCGTTCATTGTGGCGCTTATCGTGCTGCTGATAATCAGCCCGCTGGTCTGCGCGTTCGTGTTTGTGCCCATTCCCATAACTGTATTCGCGGTCAAAAAAGTTTGGGAGGTCGTGCAGCGCCGCAACGTTAAAGCGTGGATACTCGGCACACGCACAGGGTATCTGCTGCAGGACATCCTCAACGGTATCCGAGTGGTGAAGTGCTTCGGTATGGAAGAGCGTGAAATATCGCGGTTCAAAGAGAGCAGCGTAATCTCGTCCAACCAAAACGAATCCAACGCTAAACTGTTTGACACGATTTTCCCGCTGCTGGGTTTCCTTATTCATCTGGGCTCGTTCCTGATCGCTTATTACGGCAACCTGATGGTGTTCCGCGGCGAGTTCGGTCTGGGTACGCTGTCGCAGATTTCCAGCTACGCGGGCATCATCTACGGGCCGCTTATGTGGATCACACACATACCGAACAGCATCTCCGCGTTCCTGACCTCGTCGAGCAAGGTGTTTGAGATTCTTGAGGAAAACCCCGAGGTCGAAGATATCGGGCTGCCGATTGATATTGCAATCGAGGGCGAGATTGATATAAAAAACATTACTTTCGGTTATCAAAGCTATAATCCGGTGCTTGAGAACGTCACCGTAGACATCAAACCGGGCGAGATGATTGGTATTGTGGGTCACTCCGGTTCGGGTAAAACGACGCTTATTAACCTTGTAATGCGTCTATACGACGTTGACGAAGGCTCGATTGTGATCGACGGTGTCAATATCAGAGATATATCGCAGACGGCGCTGCGCTCACAGATCGGCGTGGTGCTGCAGGAGACCTTCCTGTTCTCTGGTACGTTGCGCGAAAACATCGCATATTCAAAGCCCTACGCGACTGATGAAGAAATCATTCTCGCGGCGCGTACCGCAAACGCGCACGATTTTATCATGAGTCTGCCGCAGGGTTATAACACTATCGTGGGTGAAAAAGGCTATTCCATGTCGGGCGGCGAACGCCAGCGCATCGCCATCGCGCGCGCGATAATACACAACCCGCGCATACTCATACTCGACGAGGCGACCGCTTCGCTCGATACCGAAACCGAGAAGTTGATACAGGACGCGCTCAACAAACTGGTGCGAAACCGCACGACGCTTGCCATCGCGCACCGTTTGTCCACGCTGCGCAACGCCGACCGCCTGCTCGTGCTTGATCGCGGTAAGGTGTCCGAATACGGCACGCACTCCGAGCTACTCGCTAACAAAGGCATCTACTACAAGCTCGTCATGGCACAGCGCAAAATGGCTCGCGGATAACGAGGGACGGGGGGATACGT
>DHAH01000003.1:357-3642 GCA_002397345.1 Clostridiales bacterium UBA4959 | reverse complement strand
ACCATTGGTCGCCCGCTCCGTTTTACACCTAATAAATCAAAATAACGGTACAGCGTGCGAATCTGCACGCTGTGCCGTTGTTTTTATCTTTTATTTCTCCGGAGGTCTGCGCCGTGCCTGCGGGCGATTTCGTTCAGTGGGTTGCTGCGATTTATTGTTTTGCCCTTGATTATGCGGGCCCTGCGGGTTCGCCGACATCGGCGGAACGCGGCGCGCCGTACCGGTTGTCATGCCGTTATTTTTAGGCGCGGATCGCGGTGACTGACCGGGCGGGAGCTGTTTGACGGAGGGTGGATATGTCGTCTCGCGGCGCGCAAGCTCCTTTTGCATCGCGCGCTGGCGCTGGTGGCGCAGCCGCAACCGGTATTGTATCTGATTACGCGCGACAAGCCCGAAGAATCCCACGACTGCGGCGATGAACAGGATGAGTATCACCCACAATATAATTCCGAGGACGTTCGCTTTCGATTTCGCGTAAAGCAGCACGTTTTGAACCATCAGCCCGTAATCGCCCTCATAAGCTTTATCGTCGTAGGGCTTAACCCATATCTTCATCGTGTCAACCGATCCGACCTGCGCCGCGTAATCGGTGAGCTTGAAAGTAACATTGTTCCACTCGCCCGACTTGACCTGCGACACGCCTTCATAAACGATGAGTTGACCGTTATCCTTTTTATGCCCCAACAAGCGGAGCATTATATCGGCGGACGGCGCGTCGGGCGGCAGCTCTGTCTTGACCCGCAGCGTTATATAACCTGTGTTTGAAATATCGAGCGGTTCGCTAAAATTTTTCGAAACGCCCATATATTCAAATCCCGATACATTCGGTATGCCCGATACGGACGACGGCGGCGATAATTTCGCATATAAAATCGAGCCGGATTTTGGCTGCGCGGCTGATTTATCGGTTACGGCAGCACCTGCTGCGGAGCTTTCCGCAGCGGCGTACGAATCGTCGCGCAGTTCGACATATTTAGCGTTATCAGTCGGCATAAAATCATGCAGCTCGCCGCCGGAGAAGTTAAACAGCGTCGATTGCTTGTATTTGCTGTCAATTTCAGATTCTAAATAAGAGATTGTTTCAAAAACACCGCGCGTGACAACTTTATTTATATCAAAACCCGGGATAACGCTGTCCCATGAGTTTTTGTCCTTGTCAATCAGCTTGAGCGCGAATTCAGTCAAATCCTGCGACTGTTCCTTGCCGACAAAATTTTTGGTATCGATATATTTGAATACGCGGTAGATGTTTTTCTTCTTCGCCGGAGTCAGCGTCGAACCTTGCGCGGTTGTCCATAATCCGAGGAGCAGCCCCGATTCATCGGCGCTGTCGACATGGCGGTGCCAGATTAGCGCCTCGATATCATCATTGCACGCGACTGTGTAATACGCATTTGCGAATGCCGCCGCCTGCAGCGCTTCTCCGGAGGTAGCAGATTCGCCGCTGACCCCGAAGCTGCCGACCAGCACGCGGCGCTTTGTGCTTTTATAAAGCAAATTTTCCTGACCCATGAAATCGGTTATCACGCCGATATTCTTCATGGTAATAAAAGGCGTGTCAAGGCTGTTGAGCGTGTTTGTATCAGTCCAATAAGCGGTGTTTGCCGGATCGGAAGGGTAGGGATTTATCGACAGATTCCACGGTATATCGCCCGACAGGCTGATACTTTGGCTCATACGCTCCAAAAACAGACGCGCGGCATAATCGAGCTTATCATCGCCCGCAAAATTCAGCTCCTGCGAGGCGTTGTTGAAATTGTTTGCGACCGAAACGTATACGCGCCCGTTCGAATAAACCGAGCGCAGCATGGTGTCGGCGATGCGCAGCGCCTTGACATACGAAGCGGCGTATTCTTTTACGTCAGCCGGGCCCATGAAGTTGAAATTGCGGTTGGAATTGACCTCATAACCGATAATCCAGCCGCCCGCGAAGCCTGTTTCCCCTTTCGGGTCGGTGTAGCGTTTGGCAAGAAAGTTTAATAGTCCCGCGTAATAGCGAACCGAATCCGCGTTGTCGGTGTTGACGGCATAAAGACGCGCACCCGGATTTTCCAGCGCGGCGGGATAATATAATGCTTTCAGTTTATCTGACGCGTTTGACGACGCTTCGGGCGCGCTTAAAATGATGTTGAGATATACGATAACACCCGAATCGGACAGCGTTTTAATGCGGTGATCGAGCGAATCCAGCTTAGGGCGCGAAATATAATATGTTTTTCCGCTGAAAATGTATGAAATTGTGTCAGTCGAGCTTTCGCCCTGTAATAACGAGCCGATAGACACGTTTATAACCGCGTAGGAGACGCCGAGTTCCTGCGCGTCCGACAAAAGCTGCACCTCAAGTCCTTTTTTCGACGCCGCGGCGGGATAGCTATAACTGAATGGAGCAAGGGAATTTATATTGGTGATATAATATTCATCGGTCAGCACATGATAGGCGCCGTCCGAAGTGCTTTCGGCAAGTACATATTTTGAAAGCAAACACGCCGTATCCGAAGGGTCAAAAGGCAGACTGAAGCTTAAATTCTGCGAAATCTTTGCTTCGTCGACAGGAGAAAAGGACATCGTGCCCGCGTCAATATCGCTGCCGTCGAGTTCGGGTGAAAGCTCAAAAAGATAAATGCTTTTACCGCGGCGTTCTCTGACATAGGTGTCGGACAGCGTCGCGGTGATCGCGATTGCGTCTTTATTTTTGTTGATCGTGACGGAAGTGATTGCGTTTACGCCCGCCGGAGCGGCGAAAACTGCCGTAACCCCTGCCGCGCATAGGAGAACCACGGCTGCTGCGGTAATAAAAATACGTTTCGCGGTAGACATGTAAATCCTCCGATAATGTTTAATGTAGGGTCGGGTTTTCACGCCCGACCGCGAATGCGATTGTAGGGTCCGGGTTCCATGCCCGACCGCGAAAAACCCGGTATAAACACGGACGGAGATGGAACCCCGTCCCCACCCGTTATAATGACGCTTTTATAATTTCCACAAATTCCGGAGCGGAGAGCGACGCGCCGCCGATCAAGCCGCCGTCGACATTGGGTTTGGAAAGCAGCTCGGCGGCGTTTGAAGCTTTCATAGAGCCGCCGTATTGGATTGTGACGGCGTCGGCGGTCGTGCTGCCGTATAACCCCGCGATAACGCCGCGGATGCAGGCGCAGACCTCCTCGGCTTGCTCCGCGGTCGCGGTTCTGCCGGTGCCGATCGCCCAGACCGGTTCATACGCTATGATCGAGGCTTTGACCTCATCTCCGGTGAAGCCCGCGAGCGCGAGCTTGAGCTGGCGCGACA
>DHAH01000003.1:0-176 GCA_002397345.1 Clostridiales bacterium UBA4959 | reverse complement strand
CGCGAGCTTGAGCTGGCGCGACACAACCTCGGTTGTGATGCCCGCGTCGCGCTCGGCAAGCAGCTCGCCTACGCAGATTATCGGCGTCAGCTCCGCTTCGAGCGCGGCTTTAGCGCGCAGATTGACGGTTTCATCGGTCTCACCGAAATATTGGCGGCGCTCGCTGTGACCGACTA
>DHAH01000008.1:2732-3270 GCA_002397345.1 Clostridiales bacterium UBA4959 | reverse complement strand
GCCCCTGACAAGCATTGTTCATATTTTTATGTTATAATGCAGTTTATCAAATATGCAATATAACATAAAAGGCGGTGATTTCCCATAACGGAAAGAAATTACAGCGCTATTACGCCCGAGCTTGCAAGCCTGGCGCGTCTGTGCGAGAACCGGGGCGCCATCGACCCGGAGCTGTATGTCAAACTGGACGTCAAGCGCGGGCTGCGCGACTTAAACGGCAAGGGCGTACTTGCGGGCTTGACCGAAGTATCGGACATCATCGCGTACCGGCGTGACGAAAATGGCGCGGAGATTCCCTGCGAAGGTATACTTAACTACCGGGGTTATGACATCCGCGCGCTTGTCGACGGGTTCGTGACCGAAAATCGCTTCGGGTTCGAGGAGATTGTATACCTACTGCTTTTCTCGAAGCTGCCCACAAAAAGCGAGCTGGCGGATTTTTCGGCTATGTTGGCGAGTTACCGCTCGCTGCCGACCAATTTTGTACGCGACATCATACTTAAAGCGCCCAGCCGCGACATGATGAACACGCTGGCGC
>DHAH01000008.1:2313-2571 GCA_002397345.1 Clostridiales bacterium UBA4959 | reverse complement strand
TGAGGATACTTCCCTGCCCAACGTGCTGCGGCAGTGTGTGCAGCTCATCTCGACCTTCCCGCTTATCAGCGTTTATGCGTATCAGTCGTTCGCGCATTACATAGACGGACAAAGCCTTGTCATACATTCGCCCGACCCCAACCGCTCGACTTCGGAAAATATCCTGCGCCTGCTGCGGCCCGACGGAACATATTCGCCGCTGGAAGCGAAAATCCTCGACATCGCGCTGGTGCTGCATGCCGAGCACGGCGGCGGCAA
>DHAH01000008.1:1753-2169 GCA_002397345.1 Clostridiales bacterium UBA4959 | reverse complement strand
GGCGGCAACAACTCTACCTTTACCACGCATGTAGTCACCTCGTCGGGCACCGATACCTATTCGGCGGTCGCGGCGAGTCTGGCGTCGCTGAAGGGCCCAAAACACGGCGGCGCGAATATAAAAGTCGTGAAGATGTTCGAGGACATGAAACGCGAGCTTGACGGCGATTTCAGCGACGACAAGATCGGCTCTTATCTGTGCCGGCTGCTTGATAAACAAGCGTTTGACCGCGCGGGGCTTATCTACGGTATGGGACATGCTGTCTATTCGCTGTCCGACCCGCGGGCGGATATTCTTAAATCGTTCGTGTCCAAACTGGCGGCGGAAAAGCACCGTATGGACGAGTTCGAGCTGTACTCGAAAGTGGAGCGGCTCGCGCCCGAAATAATAGGCGAAAAGCGCAAGATATACAAGGT
>DHAH01000008.1:1357-1588 GCA_002397345.1 Clostridiales bacterium UBA4959 | reverse complement strand
ATTTTTACAGCGGTTTTGTTTATAATATGCTCGGGCTGCCGACCGAGCTGTTCACTCCGATTTTCGCCATAGCGCGCATCGCGGGCTGGAGCGCGCACCGCATCGAGGAGCTGTTAAGCGCCGGAAAGATCATCCGCCCGTCGTACAAATACGTCGGCGGCGACTCTGAATATAAACCGATCAGCGCTCGATAAAAGACGCGGGGTGACGAGGATACGATCGAAAAAAGCT
>DHAH01000008.1:0-1183 GCA_002397345.1 Clostridiales bacterium UBA4959 | reverse complement strand
GAGGGGGCTCGGGGGACACTTCCCCCGTCGGGGGAGTCCAGAGGGGATCTCCCCTCTGGCGGATTCTTAAGGCAGAGCCTTAAGTGTGCTTTCTTTGCTTCTTTCTTTTCACAAGAAAAGAAAGAAGAATCCGTTCTTACGTAAACAAAAACAAAAAAACAAAACAAACAAACCAAATTAATAAAAAGCAAAGAAAACGATTCTGAAAGAAGGTGCCATCATGGCTGATAAAAACAATACTGAAGGGCGCCGCATCATCGCCCAAAACCGGAAAGCGTGGCACGATTATTTCATCGAGGAAACCTATGAAGCCGGCATCGCGCTTTACGGCACCGAGGTAAAATCCATACGCGGCGGCAAGGTCAACCTTAAAGAATCGTATGCGGTGATAAGGGGCGGCGAGGTTTTCGTTATCGGTATGCATGTCAGCCCGTATGAGCAGGGCAACATTTTCAACCGCGACCCGCTGCGCGAAAAAAAGCTGCTTCTGCACGCAAAAGAGATCCGCAAGCTGCACGAAGCGGTCGGACAGAAAGGTTATTCGCTGATCCCCCTGTCGCTCTACTTTTCAAAATCAAACGTAAAAGTGGAGCTGGGGCTGTGCAAAGGTAAAAAATTATATGATAAGCGCGACGCCGACGCCGCGCGTCAGGTCGAGCGCGATATGGAAAGGGGCGATTATTAATGCAATTCTCCGAGCTGCTGACGCGCCGCGCGTGCGTCCGTTCATTTAAAAAAGCGCCTATAACCGCCGAGGAAGTCAACGCTATTTTATCGGCTGGCATCCGCGCGCCCAACGCGTGTAATTTGCAGTCGTGGCATTTTTACGCGGTGACAGACAGCGCCAAAATCAGCGGCGCTCACGATACGGTCGCGCATATCTCGTGGGCGGGCGACATCCCGCTGCTCATCGTGGTTTGTATCCGCGAGGAGATCGCAACGAACCTGTGCGAGCGTTTCGGAGCCGAGCGCGGCAGGGCGTTCTGTGAGCACGACGCCGCGGGTGCGGTAAACCATATGCTGCTTCGCGCGGCTGATCTGGGTTTGGGCGGCTGCTGGGTCGGCCCGATGGACGAGGGCAAGTGCAAAACGCATTTCGGCATCGCCGAAAACCACACTCCGACCGCGATTGTCACCATAGGCAAAGCCGCATCCGAAACGCAGCCGCACAGCCGCTGTCCGC
>DHAH01000176.1:2350-2664 GCA_002397345.1 Clostridiales bacterium UBA4959 | reverse complement strand
AAAAAGCTCCGCAAAAACTTTTGGACTAAAGGAGAATATATGAATTTCAGCTTGCTATATCCAAACGGCGATGTGGGTTTATCTTCGGGTGACGAGCGGTTGACTGCGGATCTGATGCTGGATAAATCGTTCGAGTGCTTTTTCTCCGATACAAAAAAGCTGAATTATTTCTTATCGGTCGTCGCTCTGCCGCCGGCTGAACCCGACTCTTCGTTATACCGCGCGGAAATACTGCGCGATTTTTGCTCCTGCCCGAATTTGCTTCGCGGTATGCTCGACGCACTGCGCGGTCTGTCGGCGCTGCGCGATGAACA
>DHAH01000176.1:1030-2229 GCA_002397345.1 Clostridiales bacterium UBA4959 | reverse complement strand
GTTTTTTTTCGCTGGTCAGAAGCAGCGATTCCGAGTCGGCATATCTCACCGGGAGCGGTATCGCTGAGGTGTCGCTTTCGACGGCAAGGAAAACGCTCGACGCGCTGCGCGGGCTGGGTGAACTGCTCGGCATCTATTCTCCGCAATCGCGGGGCTTGACCACGCTGAAGCGGCGCGTTAATATGCTGACCTCGGGTGTTGATTTTAACGAGCTGACAGAGCTGCTCGAATTGAACGGCGACATGAGCGCCGACGACATATTTACACTGCGCGCGGAGCTGGACGACGGTGCACGCGTGTCGTCATATGAGCTGATGGAGATAAAACACCCCGCGCCTGTCTCCGAAGCCGCGGGAATACATAAATTATTCGCCAAAAAGTCCGCGCCGCCTATGCCCTCGGGTATACGGGTCGCCGACCGGTTCGGCGTGCTGCGCAACGAGCTGCTCGGCGGCGCGCTGCGCGAGGTCGCGGAGCTTGCCTACGCGATCTCGAAAGCAATCTTCGACGAGTTCACGCCGCTTTCGCGCGAGCTGTACTTTTACGAAGCGGCTTTCGCCTATGTGGGGGCGATGAAAGCGAAAAAACTGCCGCTTTGCTATCCGGAGCTGACCAAAGACGGCGGGTCGCGCCTCACGGAGCTGTATGATCTGCACCTCTGCGCATTTTACCCTGCCGCCGACACTATCGTGCCGAACGACGCCGACCTGTCGTCGAGCGGGATAGTTATAACCGGCGGCAACAATACGGGGAAAACCGTTTTCCTGCGCTCGATCGGCACGGCGCAGCTTTTGGCGCAGGCGGGTCTGCCTGTGCTCGCGCGCGAAGCCTCGCTCCGCGTGCGCAGCGGCGTTTATACCCTGTACGCCGCCGCCGAAAAGGAATTCGACGCGGGCAACGACGCCGGGCGTTTCGAGCAGGAGGTGCGGCTGCTCGCCGCGATGACACGCGAGATCAAGCCGGGCGCGCTGGTGCTGCTCAACGAGCTGTTCCAGACGACCGCTTATTCTGAGGGCGCCGAGGGTTTATATCACATTCTGTGCTACCTGCGCTCGGACGCGGTGGGCGCGGATTTCGTCGCCGTGACGCATCTGACCGACCTCGTCGCCCTGCTGGGCGAGCGCGCCGCACACCTGCGCACTCTCGACGGATATAAACTGCAGCGGGTCACACCGTAGGGCGGGGGATTGCCCCCGCCG
>DHAH01000176.1:0-901 GCA_002397345.1 Clostridiales bacterium UBA4959 | reverse complement strand
AGGGCGGGGGATTGCCCCCGCCGCTTATAATAATTGCGGCGGGGGTTAAACCCCCGCCCTACGATATATGTATATATACGGCGTGTATATATGCGTATATACGGCATGTCTATATCATCTCATATATTGACACCGCGCGCGGGTCGTGATATAATCCAAAATATGATAAACACTTCTTTACCGCAAAAAATAAAAGATTACGTCATAATTACACTTGGACTGATTTTGATGTCGGTCGGCATTTATTTTTTCAAGATACCCAATGGTTTTTCGACCGGCGGGGTCAGCGGTTTGTCCACTGTGCTCGCGCCGTATATTTCTTTTCTGACGCCGGCAATGCTGATTATTATCATCAACACGCTGCTGCTTATCGTCGGGTTCGTCTTTCTCGGGCGTTCTTTCGGTATGCGGACTGTTGTGTGCAGTATCGGATATTCCCTTTTAACGTGGCTTTTCGAGCGGCTGTATCCCATGTCCGCGCCCCTCACCGACCAGCCGCTGCTCGAGCTTTTTTTCGCCGTTCTGCTCACCGCGATCGGGTCCGCGCTGCTGTTCAGCCGGCAGGCGTCGTCGGGCGGAACCGATATTGTGGCGCTGATCCTTAAAAAATACACCTCTGTCGATACCGGCAAGGCGCTGCTGGTCTCAGATTTTTTGATCGCGTCGGCGGCGTTTTTTGCCTTCGGCGTGAAAGCGGGCATGTTTTCGCTGCTTGGACTGTTTATGAAAGCGTTTCTCATCGACAATATGCTCGAATCAATCAACCTCGGTAAATATTTTACGATAATCACCGACCATCCCGAGCCGATCCGACGCTATATCATAGACGTAATGGGGCGCAGCGTCACCGAGCTGGAGTCGGTTGGCGGATTCAGCAACCGCAAAAAGACGGTGCTGCTCG
>DHAH01000160.1:1410-2790 GCA_002397345.1 Clostridiales bacterium UBA4959 | reverse complement strand
AAGGTTAATACAGCGCCGCAAAAAAACCCGCCGTAATAGCGAAACCGCCTAGGACGTCGAGGGGGGTATGAACGCCCAGATACATCCGCGACAGCGCGACCAGAATAATTATGCCAAGCAGCACCGCTTTCCGCCAGCCGCGTTTTGCCGCCAGTCCGAGCGTGCCATATAACGCTGTGGCGCTCTGCGTATGACCGCTGGGAAACGAATAACCCGTGGCGGTGAGTTTCGAGCCTTCCACAGGTGAAAATTGCGGGTCGATCATCCACGGACGTTCGGTGCGGAAAGAAATTTTCAGCGTCTGGACTGCCATGCCGGAAACGAAATATACCAGACCCAGCCGATACGCGAGCTTTTTATCGGCACACCATAACAGTGCGCACAGCACCGTCATTACTAAAAATTCCTCGCCGAACAGCGTGAAAAATTTGAACAGCATGTCGAGCGGCGCGCATCGTATCCCTGCGAGCATGTATAAAAAATTCATGAGAAACGTCCCTAATATTAATATTGTATGGGCGGATTGCCCTGAACCGTCGAAACCGTTTAAGGTATATCCGCCCGAAACCGCTATTGCGCGGCGGACTGCGCCACTGCGAGCGCCGCGAAGTCGCCGAGCGCTTCGCCCAGCGCGGCGGGTACGACGCGGCAGACAGCGCGCGAGCGGGGCAGCGCCTCGCGCTCGAGTTCGCGCTCCATCGCGGAGCGCAGCAGCTTCTCGCAGCGCCCGAAGATGCTGCCAATTATGATAAGCTCGGGGTTTAATATATCAATAAGTACCGCCAGTCCCCGCCCGAGCATCTTTCCGCAGCCTCTGAAAACTTCCGCGGCGACCGGATCGCCGGAATTGGCGGCGGAAGCGATAAGTTTAGCATCGAGTTTTTTAAGCGACTGCAGATCCGGGCAAAACGCCGCGGGCTCGCCGCGCTGGATACGCTCCAGCGCAAGCGCGCAGCCGAGCTGCGCTATACCGCCGCCGCTGCAAAAGCCCTCGAAGCTGCCCGCCTTTCCGTATCCGACCGAGCCGTATGAGGAGAGGCGCATGTGCCCCACCTCGCCCGCCATGCCGTTTGCGCCGCAATAAATCTCGCCGTTTAAAATCAGTCCCGCGCCCATACCTGTGCCGAAGGTTAAGAATATCATATTGCGCGCGCCCCTGCCCGCGCCGAAACGATGCTCCGCCATCGCGCAGGCGTTGGCGTCGTTCTGGATCGCCGCCGGTACGTTAAACCTCCGCGACAGATAATGTGTTATCGGAATACCATCCCAGCCGGGGAGGTTCGGGGGCGACAATATCACCCCGCTCGCGCTGTCGAGCGGTCCGCCGCAGGAGATGCCGATCGCCTTGATCTGTGAATTAAACAGACCCGCCACTTTGGA
>DHAH01000160.1:0-1278 GCA_002397345.1 Clostridiales bacterium UBA4959 | reverse complement strand
CAGACCCGCCACTTTGTCGCCGAGCTTGTCGAGCAGCTCGCCGCGCTCAAACCCGAACGGGGTTTCGAATTTATACTTTTCAATGATATTTATTCCGTTTTCGTCGGGGATTCCGATGCTGACCGCGCATTTCGTCCCGCCTATATCAAGACCCAGCAGCATACGGCTCACTCAAGCTCGGTGATGAGCGTTTCGCTGTACGCACCGTCAATAACACGCAGTGTGCGAACCTCGTGCGGGGCGAATGCAACGTCAGCGTCCAGTCCCGCAATCGGGCAGGTTATGCGCGCCGTTACCGCCTGCCCGTCGGTTTCATAGGCGCGCAGGATCATGCCGCGACCGTCCTCCGCCGCTTTGACCGCCGAGATAATGACATTCGGCTCGCTCACCGCCGCGCCGCTTGAATGGTCGTCAAGCCGTCCGGTGTGGCGGTTTTCGGCTATATACGTCAGCTTTTTGTTAAGCTGGCGGGCGCGGCGGATTATATCGCCCCAGCCTGTATTATCCTCAAGCGGTATCAGTTCATACGCAAACGAATGCTCGCCCTGATCGGTATATTCGCTCTCGGACGAGCGCGTGTTCCCGTGGTCGCCGAAGATAGGGCTGCGCACGACCGTGAGGTTCAGCGCCGAAGCGTTTATCGAGAAGCTATACTTATTATCGTTGAGCATAGCCATGCCGCCTTCGTCGCCGCGCACCGCTATCCATTGGTGACCGCATTGTTCCTCGCCGTCGCAGGGGCGCTCTATCCAGCCGAAAGGCACCTCGTAAAACGCGCGTGGGCTTGAGGTTTGAACGGGGTAATGCAGCTTAAGCAGTTTGTGTTTTTCGTGCCAGTCGATTTTCGCGTCGACCGACAGCGTGCGCGAGGTATAGTCAAGGTTAAAATATTGTGTCAGCGTCGAGCCGTTATAGCGGTTCACGACTTTGAGCGTCGCGCGCACCGGCCCGCTTTCGGTAACCGTCAGCTCCGCGTCGGAAAAGCGCGCCAGCTCACGGTCGAAATAATTTTTGCCGTGGCTCCATGTATCGTGATAATATTCGTCGATCACCACCGGGACCGCGCCCACGCCCGACAGCAGCTCGCGCCCCGTCGATTTATCGCGCATGGATTTTATATAACCCGTGTGTCGCTCGAATTCAACGCTTAGATACGCGTTTTCAAGCACGTTGCCTTCGGCGCGGGGCGCTTCCGTAAAACTAGCATCGGGTTCGCCGTGAACATCATACACCGCGTAACCAAACGCGGGAACGGTCGCCGCAAACAGCAGATCGGGG
>DHAH01000026.1:5513-6074 GCA_002397345.1 Clostridiales bacterium UBA4959 | reverse complement strand
GGTTCCAAGGGGAACTTTTCCCCTTGGCGGGAGCTCGAGGGTGGAACCCTCGATCGTACCCCGTATTTTATTAAAGGTTAAAATGAATAAAATCATGAAAACTGTAATTTCTTCGCTGCTGCTGCCGACACCGCTTTATTCATGTGCGGAAATCGGCGGATCCGGCGGAGCGGCGACCACGTCGCTCCCTGCATCTGACACAACTTCATCTGAAACCGCCGCCGATACAACAAACGAACCTGCTTTCGAGAATTATTCATCGCTGTATGAGGACGAACCGGCGGTGAAAATAGCCGAAAGGAGCGATTACGACAAGGTTGTCGCGTCAACGATAACCGGCAAGGTTATCTGCGGTTATCAGGCGTGGTTCAATACGCCGGGCAGCGGCACTGTATTCAAAAACTGGTTCCACTGGGCGGGCAGCACGCCCTCGAAGGGCAATATCAGCTTCGAAGTATATCCCGACATGCGCGAATATGCCGATAAAGCATTGACCAAAACCAACCTCGGCGCGCTGGGAAACGGAGCGCCCTCGAAACTTTATTCGGGTAATATCGAAAG
>DHAH01000026.1:1484-5312 GCA_002397345.1 Clostridiales bacterium UBA4959 | reverse complement strand
GTTATCGACACCCATTTCTGCTGGATGGCGGAATACGGTATCGACGGCGTTGCGCTGCAGCGGTTTGTGACCGACGCGAACAATCCGCAGATATACGAAAAAATGGCTACTGTGATTGAAAACGTCGGCAGCGCGAGCGAAAAATACGGGCGGGTGTTCTATCTCTGTTACGATATATCAGGCGCAAAGGACAGCGGATTTTATAACACTTTTACCCGCGATTTCGAAAGCATCCGCGAAAAACTGGCGTCGTATAAAAGCTATCTGCATCAGGGCGGTAAGCCTGTTATTCAGGTGTGGGGGCTAGGCGTAAACGGCAACTGCAGAGTTTCGCCCGCCGAGGGCGCAAGGGCGGTGCAGTATCTGCGCGATCTCGGTTATTATGTTATCGGCGGTACGCCCACCAACTGGAAAACCGAGACGGGCGACGCGATAAAGGGCTTTTCCGAGGTCTACAAGCTGTTTGATATGATCTCGCCATGGCAGGTGGGGCGCTTCTCCGGTTCAAAACAAGCGGGGAGCTATATGTTCTCGACCGTGCGCGGCGATCTTAAACAATGTGAAAAAATCGGCGGCAAGGACTACATGCCGGTGATATTCCCGGGTTTTGCGTGGTCAAACTGGAACGGCGGCAAAAAGAACCAGATAGCGCGTGAGAACGGTCAATTTATCTGGGCGCAGGCGCGCGCTGTCGCACGTATTGACTGTACGGCGATCTACATTGCGATGTTCGACGAGTATGACGAGGGTACGGCGCTGGTAAAAGGCGCCGAGGACAGCTCGATGATACCGTCTGATCAATATTTTCTCACATACGCCGCAGACGGGGATTTTCTTGCCTCCGATTATTACCTGCGTCTGGCGGGGAGGATAACCGGGCTGTTCCGCGCGGGTACGGCATATGACGATTATCCGAAGGAGCCCGATATACCGTTTTCGCTGGGACCTGTCTTGATGCGCACGAGTTTCGAGCCTGACACCGATCCCGCCGCCGCGGTCAAGGAACTGCAAAATACCTGCTCCGCGAAACTCGAGCCGTCCGCAGAAAAGGCGCTCACCGGCGCGGCTTCGTATAAGCTGACGACCTCCGGCGCGGGCGAGTGCGAATTCGGACTTCTCAATTTGAAGGGCGGAGTGCAGGGAAGCGGTTATAAAATCGGCAGCGGGATGAAAGTGCGTTTCTTTGCCTTTTCGAACGATAAAGAGGGACTGCGCGTGTCGCTTGAGGTATACACCGCGTCGGGAAAAAAGCTGTCGCAGACAGCGGCGGCAAGCTTGCCTGCCGCCGACCCTGCACGAAGCTACGGCAAACCCGGCGAGTGGTCGCGCTTCACGGTGGAAGTGGGGAAATATCTCGAAGGAGAAACGATAACAGGTATAGGGATCAGGCTGCAAACCGACGCTGCCGCGACAGTATACATCGATAATATATTAATTTGGGAGAATAAAACATAATGGACTTTTATGCGGGACGCGGCGACGCGTCTATGTTCAGCGAGTATATGGAACTCATCAACGAGTCGTTTGAGTTTAAAAACGACGAAAGCGGTTTTATCGGACTGCTGCCAAAACTGTATAAACCCGAATATGACCCCTGCGCGCAGAATTATGTCGTGCGTGACACAGACGGAGAACTGAAAGCGGCGGTCGGCGCGTATGACGGCGTCGCGTCGGTCTGCGGCGTCACGCTGAAATCGCGCGGGATCGGCAATGTCGCCGTGATCCACGACGCACGTAAATCGGGGTATATGAAGCTGCTTATGAATATGTCCGTCGAAGATATGATCGCCGACGGCATTGACTTTTCGGCGCTCGGCGGCAGACGCATGAGGTACAGATATTTCACTTATGACCTCGCGTCGGCGGAATATCGTTTTAAATTCGATAAGAACGACCTTCGTCATTATTTCAGCGCCGCCGGCAATGGCGGTGATGATACCGCGCGTTTTAATTTTACAGAGATAACCTCACCTGACGCCCCCGAACTTGCGGAGATGAAAAAGCTTTTCGAGTCGAAGCCGTTTCATAACCTGCGCGGGGATAATGCGTTATTTTTCTATACGTTGAAGTCATGGCGCGACCGTATTTTTGCCGCGACCGAAGCCGCGACGGGGCGGTTTATCGGCTATTCAGTCGGGCATGGCGGCATTAACGAGCTGATGCTCGCCGACGAGAACGATATTGACGAGTATATACTCTCATACATGAAAGCACAGGAAATGGATTCGCTGCGGATTTCGCTGCCTTATTACCGCAAGCGGCTTGCCGCGCGGTTAAGCGATTACGCCGCCGAAACGGTGTTGGCGAATTCGGATAACTACACAATATTGAATTTTAAAAACACTATTACCGCGTTCCTGCGGTTAGCCGGAACAGAAATGACGCTTGCCGACGGATCGGTGACTATGCTCATCCACGGGCGCGCGGGCGACGAGAACCTTGAAATCGCGGTAAATGACGGTAATGTCACAGTCGAGATAACAGAAAAGACGCCCGAGTATGAGCTGTCGCATTTCGACGCCGTCGGAATGTTATTCGCGGCTGTATCCGTAAAGCGCAATACGCTGCCCGCCGCGGTGCAGAGCTGGCTGCCGCTTCCGCTGTACACATATCACGCGGATATGGTATAATAGGCGGCGATTGGCATATAACGGGGGCGGTCATTGACCGCCCCTTTAGATTAAAAACTTTTATAAATATTGTTTATTTTTCCACATCTTTACCGTTGTAATTACTGTTTCAAGCACCAACGTAAAGCAGACGATGCAAAAAATAATGATGTTTATATCGCCCAAAAATTTCGATGCAATAACAGCGCTGTCACCGATTACCAAATCATTTATGTGAGCCAAAAAATCACGGTTAATGATGTGCTTGTTTAGGAATACAACCGCAGCGCTTGCTATTGTGAGAATATTGGCGGCAAGGGTTACGACAGCCAGTCTTTTCGTGTATTGCCCGTCAGTCAGTCTTGTCGCTGCTTTTGCGATTCCCAAAACCGCCCATAAGATGATCGGCAGCCAAAAACCGCGTATCACCGCTGTGTCAAATACAGGTATCCAGCCGACGCCCTCAAGCCACGCTCCGGCAAGCTGTGGAAATCCGAGTAGAAAAACGGCGGCAAATATCGACCACATGATATCAATGATAGGTTCATGTGGTTTTATTTGTGCGTTTTCTTTCGGTACGGGCGGCAGATGTGAGAGCATATCTCCGTCGTTGAAATTCACTTTTTTGCGTTCCATAATCGCGAAAACAAGCGTTATTACAGCAAACGCTTGAATTGAGCCGCTTATTATACCGCCAATAATCCGTCCGATAATATTCCAGAAAATCGCGTAAGAGTTTGGACCCGGCTGCCACTCGAGAAATAAGGTCAATATGCTTGCGAACGCAATTCCGGCTGCGGCAATGGGCAAAACAACGCTCAAAACTCGCTTGTAAATCAAATAATAAGTACCGCTGATGAGCGATTTGTTTTCGTCGCCGCTGTATTTGGCGGCCATTTCTTCCGGGTTACCCAACTCGGTAAGCACCACCCGGACATCCTTTTCAGTCGGTAAAATATCGCCGCACCGCTGTGAAAGCATATCCGCTATCAGACCGTCCAGTTCTTTTTCTACATCTCCGCGTATCTTCCGCGGTAAATGCCTGACAACGGCATAAATATACCGGGCAATCAAATCGTTATTCATTATCTTCTCCCTCTAAAATCATAGTCATGTTATGAACCGTATTCTGCCAATGTTTTTTCAGCTCGACCACTACTTCTTTGCCGAACTCGGTGGTATTGTAATATTTACGCGGCTTCGCGCCCTCCGTATCCCC
>DHAH01000026.1:422-1363 GCA_002397345.1 Clostridiales bacterium UBA4959 | reverse complement strand
ATCCCATGTACTGAACAAAAGTCCCTGACTCTCCAGCCGTCGCAGAAGCGGATAAAGGGTATTTGCTTCCACCGCGATACCGGTTTCGGAAAGCTCGGTTATCAGGTTATACCCATAAGTCGGCTTGTTCAGTTTGGCAAGGACACAAAGAATCACCGTCCCCCGTCGCAATTCTAAAATAAAGCCGGAAACGATCTCGTCTTTCTGCACATCTCATCACCTCACACTATATAGTATAAATATATTATATAGTGTGGCGCACAATATGTCAAGAGAAAATAATATTATTTGCGTATAATATTATTTAAAAATATTATACGCAAATAAAAAACGAGCCGCGCGTTTAGTTTAATCTAAACGCGCGGATAGGTAAGATATTAATTTATTTAGAATAATATGCGTTAAAAAACTTACATGATCGTTGGAGGGGGTGTATCCCCGGCTTTTATTTTCGCACAACATTGTCCACGTGCGGCACAGTGCGCAGACGCGATTGAATCGATTTAAGGTGGTCGAGATTCTTACAGGCGACGGTAAGATTTACAGCAATCTGGCTGTCGTCTATCATACGCGTGCCGATGCCTGTCAGCGATACCTTCATATCCGCCAGTGCGGAGGTGATGTCGGCAAGCAGACGAATGTCTGGTTCGGCAAACACGCAAAGCGCGGCGACGAAAACGTTGGTATCGGTCACGCCGCCATCCCAGTGCGCGGCGACCCAGCGCCCGGCGTAGTCCGGGTTGAGGACGCTCCCGGTAACGTTCGGGCAGTCGCGCTTGTGGATGGAAACGCCGTAACCCTTGGTGATAAATCCGATTAAATTATCGCCGGGCAGGGGATTACAGCATTTTGCGAACTTGAAGGCAAGCCCCTCTACGCCGTCGATAATAACTCCCGCTCCACCCCGCTTAGGCTTGAGCGGGGCGACTGTTTTAATCAGC
>DHAH01000026.1:0-269 GCA_002397345.1 Clostridiales bacterium UBA4959 | reverse complement strand
GTGATCGGCGTTTCCTCGGGCTTGACAATGCGGTCAAATTCATCGCGCAGCTTGGGCGACAGCTTTGCTACCGGCATTCCGCCATAACCCACGGTGTTATACAGATCGTCCAGCTCTTGTATACCGATACGGTGGGCGACATTGGTGAGTATCTCTGCCTTCTGCGCTTCGGTGCAGGGTCGGCTGTAGCGCTTGAACTCACGGTCAAGCTCGATTTTACCCACCGCGATATTCTCGGTGCGCTTTTCTTTTTTAAACCACTGGCGGAT
>DHAH01000133.1:6997-7821 GCA_002397345.1 Clostridiales bacterium UBA4959 | reverse complement strand
TCGTAATTTACGGGAATTGCGCACGTCAGACTTTCGCCGGCGTTTTCATGCACACCAATTTCAGCGCGCTGCCCAGCGTTATATTCGTCGCGCGTACCAGCGCGAGCCGGAAGGTCACCTCGTCGGGAGTGTCGGCGGTGATTATCCGGCAGCTATTGTAAAAGCGGTTGAACGACGCGCAGATGTCGAGGATATAGCGCACTATCACCGACGGCTCATACGCGGCGACGGCGTCCTCTATCTTCTCGCCGAACAGCGACAGCGTTTTTACCAGTTCAAGCTCGCTTATGTTGGGGGTATAGTCGACGACTTCGGAAGCGTTAATTCCCTGTTCAGCGGCTTTAGAAAGCACACTGCATGTACGCGCGAATGTATACTGCGCATACGGGCCGGTGTTTCCGTCGAAGTTCAGCGCCTCGGTTAAATCGAAGTTTATATCCTTGATACGGTTGTTCGATAAATAACCGAATACAATCGCGCCTACGCCGACCTCTACCGCGACTTGTTCGCGATCTTTGGGGTCTGAATTTTTTTCCGCCATAATCTCACGGACTTTGGTAATCGACTGCTCGAACAAGCCTTTGAGCGGCAGTGTGTTGCCGCTGCGCGTGCCCAGCTTCGCGCCGTTCACCGACATTGTGCCGTACGGCACATGGACAAGCCTGTCCGCCCATGGGTAGCCCATCAGTTCGACGACCTTGAACCACTGCGCGAAATGCAGGCTTTGACCCGCCGAGGTCACATAGATCGCGCGGTCGAACTCGAACATGCGGTAGCGGTACGCCGCCGCCGCGATGTCGCGCGTGGGGTAAAGCGTCGTGCCT
>DHAH01000133.1:6088-6896 GCA_002397345.1 Clostridiales bacterium UBA4959 | reverse complement strand
ATTCTAAAGCGTCGTGCCGTCGCGCTTGAGGATCAGACATGGCGGCATGTTATACGCCGACAGATCGACTAACGACGCGCCTTCATCGAGCTTGAGCAGTCCCTTTTCACGCAAGATCTGCACCTGCGCGTCCATTTTATCGGAGTAAAAGCTCTCGCCTGTGTAGTAATCAAACTCGATACCGAGCTGCGCGTAGGTTTTTTTGTATTCTTCAATCGACAGCTCGATAAACCATTTCCACAGCTCTGTGTTCTCCGCGTCGCCGCTTTCAAGCAGCGCGAATTCGGCGCGCGCGCGGTCGAACAGCGCGGGGTCACGCTCCGCTTCCTCGTGGAAACGCACATACAGCGCCACCAGCGCGTCAACGCCGCCGCGCTCGACCTCCCCGCGCGAACCCCACAGCTTGTATGCCGCAATTTGCTTGCCCAGCGACGTGCCCCAGTCGCCGAGATGGTTGACCGCAATGCATTTATAACCCTGAAACTCCAGCAGCAGCCGCAGAGAATGACCAATCACCGTCGTGCCGAGGTGTCCTAAATGAAAGGGCTTGGCAATATTCGGCGACGAGTAATCGAGCACGACGGTTTTGCCTGCGCCGACGCTTGTGCGTCCGTAATCTGCGCCCTCCGCGATGATTTTTGACACAATTCCACGTGTGAAGTATTCAGGCTTGACACGAATGTTTATATAACCGCCGGCAGGCTCGCAGGCGGCGATGTTATCTCCGGTGATTTTTGCCGCCAGTTCCGCAGCGATGGCGGGCGGCGCCTTGCGCAACGCGCGGCTCAGCTTGAAGCAGGGCATCGAG
>DHAH01000133.1:5706-5974 GCA_002397345.1 Clostridiales bacterium UBA4959 | reverse complement strand
GGCATCGACAGCTCGCCCAGCGACGGGTCGGGCGGATATTCGAGCATGGCTGCGATCGTTTCGGCGGTTTGCCCGTGTTCGGTCTGACTGTGGACTGACGCGATGTCGTTAAGCGCCGCGAATATTGCCGCCGCGACTTGTTGTTTCAGTTGTTGCATGTATATTTTATCCTTTTATTATTTTAACGTAAATGTGTGAGATTATCCCCCGAATTCCCGCACGAAGCCCTCTATCCGCGCGGTCATTTCGTCAACGCGCAGGCGATCTT
>DHAH01000133.1:3549-5574 GCA_002397345.1 Clostridiales bacterium UBA4959 | reverse complement strand
TTCGTCAACGCGCAGGCGATCTTCGGCATATGCCTTGCGCAATAGCGCGCCGGGGATGCGGTCATCATATTTTTCGAATATGGGAATCTCGTTTGCCGCCACAAGCGAATAACGGTCGACGCCGTTTGTTTTAACAATATCCTGCCAGTGCCGAACAGCGTCGCTGCCGCTTCCCTTTTCCATGCGGAAGGTCATATAATAACAGCCGTCGAACTCGAGGTTGCTTATTTTAAGCGGCGCGGAGTTGCGCACGATAAATTTTCTCAATGTACGGAATGACCGCGTACCCAACCATGGGAACAAACACCATGTATAGCCGCCCAGACAGACCAGCGACTGCTCGAGCATACCGGTATTGCGCGCGATATTGCGCG
Source organism: Clostridiales bacterium UBA4959 (assembly GCA_002397345.1). Lineage (GTDB taxonomy): Bacteria > Bacillota > Clostridia > Oscillospirales > CAG-272 > DTU078. The sequence continues at coordinate 5,200 of DHAH01000133.1, read as the reverse complement.
CGACCTCGAGCCGCTTGCGCGCGTTGGCTTTAAGGTACGGATAAACAGTATCCTCGACAAGCACCTGTTTCATGCGTTCGAGTATGCGCGTGTGGATCTCGCCGTAATCGCCCGGCCATGAGATTTCCATTTTGCCCTTCACGCTCTTGACATAAATCAGCTTGCGCGGCATGTCAAGCTCCTCAACTTCCCACACGCGTCCCGCCAGCGCGAAACGGTCGCCGACCGGCGGCGGAAAGGCGATTACGCCGATTTCATCCGACCCGCAGCGCACGGTGTAGTCGTCGCTGTCCTTGAAAACGGCGTAGAATTTAAAGCTGTTGACCAGCCGCTCTCCTTTTAAGCCGACGATAAATCCCTTTTCGTCGGTCATACCCAGATATTCGCCCTGAAGCATGGCGAGCAGCAGCGCTTTATAGTCCTCGCGGCTCACGTTTTTGAACGCGGGCAGCGTTAAGACACGCTCTGCCAGTTTTGAGCCGGTCAGCTCGCCCGACGACGCGACGACGCTCAGCGTTTGCTGGAACAAAAGCGACAGGGGCAGCTTTTTTATATTGGGCGGTTCTATAAACCGTTCTTCGATATAGAGCTGCACAATCGCGATCGCGCGCAGCAGCTCCCATGGTATAAGCTGGGGCAGCGGCGTATTGGGTAACGCTTCTTCTTCGCGGAACACCATCATCATCTCGGGCGGATCACCCCGCCGTCCCGAGCGCCCCAGCCGCTGGAGGAAATTCGACACCGTTGTGGGCGCGTCAAGCTGTATGACGCGCTCCAGCCGCCCGATATCGATGCCCAGCTCGAGCGTCACCGTCGCGCAGGTGACAATATTCTCCTCCTCGGATTTGAGTTTTACCTCCGCTTCCTCGCGCAGACTCGCCGACAGAAAGCCGTGATGGATCAAATATCGGTCGGGTTCGCCCCTTCGTTCGGCGATTTCGCGCAGCGTCGCGGTGACATACTCGGTTTCCTCGCGCGAGTTGGAAAACACAATACACCGTTTGCCCTGCACGCATTCATAGATGTATTCATAACCCGGATCGACTTCGGCGAGCGCGGTTTCGTCGTCATCCGTAGGGAGCAACGCCCCCGTCGCTCCGTTTTCGTTATCCGTCGCTCCGTTTCCGCCATCCGTCGCTCCGTTTCCGCCGTCCGTCGCTCCGTTTCCGTTATACATCACTCCGTTTTCGCCGTCCGTCGCTCCGTTTCCGTTATCCGTCGCTCCGCCCCCCGGCACATCATGCGGCGTATATTTACCGGTATCCGCGACGCCCTTGTATTCGCCTATACCGGATGCCGGTTCGTCGTCCGCAAACTCCGGCGGATCGTCGTCATCAGCGGGCAATATATCACGTTCGGCACCGTATGTTGACGATTGGTCGGCTTCGGGGTTGGTGATATAGAAATGCTCCATGCCCAGCCGCCACGAAACTTTCTGCTCGGTTATAACCGGCGACTGTGTAGCGTGCTCCGAACCCGCGCCCAGCCAATCGGCGGCAAGCTTCACGTCGCCTATCGTCGCCGACAGTCCGACGCGGCGGGGCTGATGCCCTATGAGCCTTGCGATGCGGTTGAGCTGGCAGATGATTTGATTGCCCCTGTCCGTGCCCGTGAGGATGTGGATCTCATCGATAATCACAAACCGCAGATC
>DHAH01000133.1:3054-3326 GCA_002397345.1 Clostridiales bacterium UBA4959 | reverse complement strand
TCGATAATCACAAACCGCAGATCTCCGAATATGCGGGGGATATCGTTGGAGCGATTGACGAGCATCGATTCCAGCGACTCGGGCGTGATTTGCAGTATGCCCGAGGGGTCGCGCAACGCTTTTACCTTGTGCGATTGAGCGACGTCGCCGTGCCAGTGGAATACGGGGATACCAGACAGATCAAGCAGCTCGCTCACCCGCGCGAACTGATCGTTTATAAGGCTTTTCAACGGCGCGATGTAAATAGCGCCGAACGATTGCGGCGGGGCTTG
>DHAH01000133.1:0-2897 GCA_002397345.1 Clostridiales bacterium UBA4959 | reverse complement strand
CCGAACGATTGCGGCGGGTCTTCACACATTAATGAAAGGATAGGAAAAAACGCCGCTTCGGTCTTGCCCGACGCGGTCGACGAAGTGAGCAGCAGGTTATCCTCACTCTCAAACAGCACGCGCGCGGCCTCGAGCTGCACGCCGCGCAGCCGCTCCCATCCGCAGCGATAGATATAATCCTGTATAAACGGCGCAAAACGGTAGAAAACTTCCATAAACTATATTTTAAATCAAAACGATATAATTGTCAACCTTTCAAATGTATATTAAAAAGCGGCATTTATTTCTAACTATAAACTAATTTTTTAGTTTTATCGTTTTATCAGTACAAGTCCCGCAACAATAAGCGCTATCCCCGCAATACTGTATAATATCAAAAAGTCGGAGCCGCTGCCGGCGATCTCCAGCACCCCCTGTATCATCATACCGACGGCGAGGGTTGCGATACCTGAATTGTACAGATTCAGCGACAATCTGCCGGGGATTTGTTTTCCGGTTTTACCGCATATCAGCTCCATCAGAAGAAAATAACCCGTCCCAAAGCAAAACAGCAGCATCCATGCCGACGCCATCGCCCCGGAGCTGACCCCGTGGCTGTAAATTGAATATACATTATTTATAATAAAAGCCAGCAGCGCTGAAAACAAGAATCCGACGGCGTTTTTAATATTTCTGCTCATTTTAAATTATCTCAATTTCATTTATGTATATATCGGCTATTTTTTACCAATATATATTATATCGCTCACTTCGCGTTCGCCCACATATTTGCCGTCTGTCGGCGAATTGATCACGCGGCCGTTGAACCACATAGTTGCCGAGCCGCCGCCGTCAAGATTATACGCCGTCTTACAGCCCCGTTTATAAAACTCCTCCGCAAGTTCGGGGAATTTCATGCCTTTGCTTTTTTTTGTCCTGCCGTCAACGACAATAAACAGATAATGCAGCGGCTCGATCTGACCGATTGCCGTACGGGGGTTTAAATCTTTTGATGTGCCCGTATCGTTTATATCAACTTTTCCGTCCACAACCAGCGTCGGGCCGAAGGAGAAGCATTCCACCGCTCCAAGCTCCTCAAGCTTTTCTTTGGTTAATTTCTTTTCGTCAATGATCAAAAGCTCTCCGTTTTTATCTAAAACCAGTCCGCGCCGATTGCTGCGCGGTTTTGTGCGCAAAAGCTTGCCGCCGCGCATTATCACACCCGTGTCGCGGAAGCCGCAATAATCGCCGTTTATCGCGAACAACGCATTGTTTTCCTCTGCCATAACGGATGTTTTTTCATTTATATTCTTACCGAAGGTTCCTTTTGCGAACGCCGTCTTTATGTATTTGACGTCGGACAGCTTCAGCTCCGCCACGTAAAACACGACGCCGTTTTCATTGACCTTTTCGATTTTCAGGTCAATGTTTTCATCTTGATAGCTCATATCGCCCATCACCGGCTCGGTGGGCTTTGTTCCGGCTGTATCGGCTGTGTCAGCAGGCGGGGCGCTGTCAACCGCATCTGTCGTTTCCGCATCCATAACGGCGTATGCTTTCGGGATAACAAACGCGTCGAGCAGCACGAACACAGAAAACACGATCAGCAGCACCGAGAAGCAGGCGGCATATAAATATGTATGCGGTTTTACGGATAACGATAATTTTTCTTTCATGCTTATCACCGTTTTACTTTTTGATTATTAAACACAAATAATTTTTGAACCGCAAAACTCAGCACGAACAGCAGCGTATCGATAAAAATTTTTAATAAAGTGATGTTTATCTTAAATTGTGACGTTATGTCCACGAATAACGAGCTGAGGAGCATCTGCGATAAAAACAGCGCGAAATATTTTAGCGCGGGCGTGACGCTTTTTTCGTTATTTTTAAACACGGCGTTTTTGTTTATAGTATAGTTGAAAATACCCGACAAAATTCGCGCGGAAACGGTAGAAAATATCAAGCTTTTAGCGACGCTGGCGAATACTGTTTTGCGGAAAAGGGTAAAAAGGGCGATATCCAATACCGCCGACAAAAGCGACGACAGGACAAATTTAAAGAATTGGCCGTAAATCAGTATCGAATCCTTGAAGGGGCGAAAGTGCGTTTCTCTGTTGCCGTTATTGTATATCGTTTCAATCTGAATTTCGATAAATTTAACCCCGCTCCTCGCCAGCTTTATGAGCATGTTCGTTTCATATTCAAAGCGCTTGCCGGTTATTTGCAGCAGCTCGTCGGCTAAACCCAGCGGGAAACCGCGTAAACCCGTCTGTGTGTCAGAGCAGCGCCTGCCCGTCGCGAAAAAAAACACGGCGGAGGTTATTTTATTGCCGTATCTGCTTTTCGGTGGCACATTTTCTTGGTTAAAATCCCTGACGCCGAGCGCAATCGCGGGAGAAGCCGATACAGACATCCCGGGCGAAGACGCGGTTTCGAATAATACCCGCGCGATATGCAGTATATCTTCCGGCGAATGCTGACCGTCGGCGTCGGCGGTGATAAAACCCGCGGAGTTCGGGTACAGCTCCTTTATCGCGGCAATGCCTGTTTTAAGCGCCGCGCCTTTACCCTCGTTACGGGTGTGAGTCACAATAGTGCAGTGATATTCGTTTGCCAGCGTGTCAAAGATATGCAGACGCGAGGGATCGCTCCCGTCGTTTACAATGACAATGTCACATAATCCCAGTTTATGTAGATTCCGCGTTAATTCAAGCAGATTCTCATCGGGGTTCAGCGACGGTATTAATACAGTAACGCCCTGCATTTACAATGCCTCCTGTTTATAAAAACGCCCGTATGGTTTATTTTTGCGCGGCTTCAACGCTTCTATTATACAGATGTCATTATATCACATATGTATAGCAAATTCAATATTCCATAAAAATTTCCGACATGTATGTGATAAAATGATATGA
>DHAH01000109.1 GCA_002397345.1 Clostridiales bacterium UBA4959 | reverse complement strand
ACCCGTTCTCTCCGATACCCTCGGTCAGCTCGTCCACGGGCACGAGCCGACGCGCGAACTCACGCCCCAGTACGGCGTAGATGGCGTCCTCCAGCTTGCCTGTTCCGGCGGTTTCGAACTTTACCGCGCCGTCGTAGATATAGCGCACCGCGATGTCGGGACGGGAGAGCGCCAGCTTTTCGATGATGGCGGTGACCGCCATACCCTCGCCCGCATCTTTTTTCAGAAACTTCAAACGCGCGGGCACGTTCGCGAACAGCTCCTCCACAATAATCGTCGTGCCGGCGGGAGCGCCGGTTTCGGCGACCTCAACCTCGCCGTCGGGGTCGCTCTCGAGCAGCGTGCCGACCGATTCTTCTTTAGTGCGCGTGATTATGCGCACTTTTGCGACGCTCGAGATTGCCGCCAGCGCTTCACCTCGAAAACCAAGCGTAATAATCGACGCGAGATCCGACGCGTCGCGGATTTTACTCGTCGCGTGGCGCTTAAGCGCGACGGGCGCGTCAGAGCGCGCAATGCCGCAGCCGTTGTCGGCGACGCGAATGAAAGAGATACCCCCGCGTTTGATCTCGACAGTGATCTGATTCGCGCCGGCGTCAACCGAATTTTCGAGCAGCTCCTTCACCACCGAAGCGGGACGCTCGACGACCTCGCCCGCCGCGATCAAATTGGCGACGGAAATGTCCAATACGTTGATATGCGGCATTTATAAAACCATCCTTAAATATTACAGAAAATAACAGTATGCCACGGTCAATCTGACCGCGGACGCCGCTCCCTATTCCGCCAGCCGTTTGAGTTCCGACAGTAAATTCAGCGCCTCAAGCGGGGTCAGCAAATTAATGTCGGAAGAATTCAGTTTCGCGCGGACCTGCGCGGCTTTTATATCGTCGAGCGTGATCGGCGCGCCTTCCGGAACGACCTCGGGCGGCGGCGCGGCCTGACGCGAGCGCTTTTCAAGCTCGGACAGCACATCCTTCGCGCGTTTTATTACCGTCTTAGGCACACCCGCGAGTTTTGCGACCTCGATGCCATAACTGTCGTCGGTCGCGCCCCGTACAATTTTACGCAGGAAAATGATGTCGTCGCCTTTCTTCTTCGCGGCGATGTTGTAGTTGACCACGCCCTCGACTGTTTCGGGCAGATCGGTCAGCTCGTGATAATGCGTAGCGAACAGCGAACGCGCGCCCAGCTTGTGGCCGGCGGTATACTCGGCAACGGCGCGCGCGATCGACATACCGTCGAAGGTGCTTGTCCCGCGCCCGATCTCGTCATAAATGATCAGACTGCGGCGCGTGGCGTTTTTCAATATATACGCGACCTCGTTCATCTCGAGCATGAACGTCGAGCTGCCCGACGCGAGATCGTCGGACGCGCCCACGCGCGTGAACAGCTTGTCAACGATACCGATCCGCGCTTCCGCCGCGGGCACGAACGAGCCGATCTGCGCCAGCAGCACAATCAGCGCGACTTGGCGCATATAAGTGGATTTACCCGCCATGTTAGGCCCTGTAATGAGCATCAGGCGGTTATTTCCGGTATCGAGCAGGGTATCGTTGGGTACAAACGTGCCGTCGGACGCGAAACGCTCGACGACGGGGTGACGTCCCTCTTTTATCGAGATAACCTCGCCGAAATCGACCTCCGGGCGGCAATAACCCATCTCCGATGCTGCCTCGGCAAGTCCGCAGTAGACGTCAAGCAGGGCAAGCGTCGCGGCGCAAGCTTGAATACGCGGCGCCTTAACCGCAAGCTGTTCGCGCAGGCGGCAGAACAGCTCGTATTCGAGCGCGACGAGCTTGTCCGACGCGCCTAAAATAGTCTGTTCGGTTTCCTTAAGCTGCTCGGTGATATACCGCTCGCCTGTCGAAAGCGTTTGTTTGCGGATATAACGCTCCGGCACGTCGCCGAGGTTGGATTTTGATACTTCTATGTAATAGCCGAACACGCGGTTGTATGAAATTTTCAGGCTTTTTATACCCGTCGCAAGCCGTTCTTCTTCGGTAAGCCTTTCTATATAGCTTTTTGCGTTGTGTACAATGGAATACAGGTCATCGGCTTCACGGTTATAGCCGCGCCGGATAAACCCGCCCTCGCGCACGGAAAAAGGCGGATCGTCGCTTATTGCTCCGTCGATAGCGCTTTTTATATCGTCGAGCGTGTCAAGCCCGTCGCGCAGAGAGCACAGTTCAACGTCGCGGCAGTCGGCGAGCAGCTCTTTTATCTCGGGTATGACCGCCACAGACGACGTTATAGCGGCGAGATCACGCGGACCGGCGGTGTTGTAGACGATTTTTGTTGTCAGCCGCTCCAGATCAAGCACGCGGGACAACAGCTCCGCCAGTTCACGGCGCAGTATGAACGACGAGGCAAGCTCGCCGACCGCGCCCTGACGGCGCTGGATCCTGTTGCAGTCGAGCAGCGGCGCTTCGATAAACCGGCGGAGCAAACGCGCTCCGGCGGAGGTTTTGGTGCGGTCGACAGCCCAGAGCAGCGAGCCGCGCTTTTCGCCCGTGCGCATTGATTCGCACAGCTCAAGGCTGCGGCGGGTGGACGGGTCTATCTCCATAAACTTCCGCTCGTCGTAGACCGAAAGCCCCGTAATATTATTCAGTGTCGAACGCTGTGTTTCCTCTATATAACCCAGCACCGCGCCGGTTGCGCAGATAAGCGCCGCGTCGCGCTCGTCCGCGGGCGTGACAATATCGCCGAACCGCTCTGGGAACTGCTTTTTGCACAGTCCCAGCACCGTGTCAAGCTCGAACCGCGCGGGGATATTATCGGTGACCGCGCAGCCCAGCCGCTTTTCCAATAATTGTTTCAGCTTAGGATAGCCCGTGAGCGGGACGTTGCACAACAGCTCGCGCGGCTCATAGCGTCCCAGCTCGGTCAGCACGCGGTCGGAGGCTGTTATATCCGCGTTGGAATCGAATACCGCCGCTTCCGCGCCGCCGGTTGATATGTCGCAAAAACAAATCCCCGCCGATACAGGGGTGAGGTACAGCGCGCCGATGTAATTGTTGCGCTTCTCGTCGAGCATCCCGCCGTCGATGATGGTGCCGGGGGTGACAATACGCACGACATCGCGTTTGACCAGCCCTTTCGCGGTCGCGGGGTCTTCCATTTGTTCGCAAATAACGACTTTATGACCGCGCGCGACAAGTTTAGCGATATAGCCGTCCGCCGCGTGGTAGGGTACGCCGCACATGGGGGCGCGCTCGCCGTCGCCGCAGTCGCGCCCGGTGAGGGTCAGCTCCAACTCGCGGCTGACCAGTTTTGCGTCGTCGAAAAACATCTCGTAAAAATCGCCCAGCCGGTAAAATACCACCGCGTCGGTGTGGCTGCGCTTTATTTCCAGATATTGTTCCATCATCGGGGTCATTGCCATATGCGTAATCTACTCCAAAATATCTTTGCTTGTGCAAAGGAGACGGTATTTATTTTCTACTTATCTATTTGTCTATTTTTTGCTTGCAAAAGAACGGTATCTGTTTTCTTTGCTCGTGTAAAGGAGACGGTATGTTCTTTCTTTGCTTGTGCAAAGAAAGAACCAAAGAAAGCACACCAGAGGCTCTGCCTCTGGACTCCCCCGACGGGGGAAGTTTCCCCCGGGCTCCCTCTGGGTGCTATGCAATGTAATTATTGGTATAATATTAATCGTCAACTTTTAATTGTCAATTGTCAATTATCAATTGTCAATTGACCTTTAAGTGTGAACGTGTCGGCGCTGGTTATATCGATTGTGGCGAATGTACCGGTCAGGGTGTCGCTGCCACCTTTAAAATGGACGAGCCTGCCGCGCTCGCTGCGTCCTGTGAAGGTTTCGGGGTCGTTTTTGCTGCGGCCCTCGACAAGAACTTTTATTTTGCGACTTACAAATTCGCGGTTTTTTTCCAGAGATATGCGATTCTGCGCCTCAAGCAGGCGCGCGAAACGCTCGCTTTTCACTTCGTCCGGGATCGCGCCCTCCATCTCCGCCGCGGGCGTACCGACGCGGGGCGAATATATAAACGAATACGCGAAATCGAATCGCGCGCTCTCGATAATATCGAGCGTCTGGGCGAAATCTTCCTCGGTTTCGCCCGGGAATCCGACAATTATATCGGTTGAGATCGCAATGTCGGGCATCTTTCCGCGCATATAATCGATAAGCTCCAGATAGCGTTCGCGCGTGTAGCGGCGGTTCATCGCGGCAAGCATGGCGTTCGAGCCAGATTGCAGCGGCAGGTGGAAATGCCGCGCGACGTGCCGCGACGCGGCGATAGCATCGATAAGCTCGTGTGTGGCGTCTTTCGGGTGGCTGGTCATGAAGCGGATATAATATTCGCCGGGGATTTTATCCAGCTCCGACAGCAGCTTCGCGAATCCGTATTTATATGAGTTTACGTTTTGACCGAGCAGCGTTATCTCGCGGCAGCCGCTCTCGACAAGCGCGCGGGCTTCGGCGATTACCGCGTCCGGTTCGCGGCTGCGCTCGCGTCCGCGCACATACGGCACGATGCAGTAGGTGCAAAAATTATCGCAGCCGTACATTATGGACAGCCATGCCTTATAATCGCTTTCGCGGCGGTGCGGCAGCCCCTCGGTAATATCGGGCTCATCTGTTGGATCGGGGTAAAAACCGCGTTTTGGAGACGCGAGCGCGTTATATAAAATTTCAGGATATCGCTCGGGCGATTTGGTGCCGAACAGGAAATCGACGTATGGATAACTTTTCCGCAGTTCATCCATGCGATGGGCTTGCGACGGCATACAGCCGCATACGCCGACAAGCAGATCGGGATTTGCGGTTTTTTTATGTTTAAGCTGACCTATCTGCGACAGCGCCTTTTTCTCAGCGTGCTCGCGGATAGCGCAAGTATTATAAATGATAAGCGACGCTTCGTCGGCGTTCGCTGTGCGCGCGTAGCCCATCTCCTCGGTCATACCGGCAAGCAGCTCACTGTCGGCTTCGTTCTGCTGGCAGCCGAACGTTTCGATATAGTAGAGGGGCTGCTTCGGCATTGCGGCGACAAGCGCGGCGGCGGCTTGGGCGAATCGGCGCGCGGAATCTGTTTTAAGGGACATGATTACTCCGAAAAAGTGATATTTATTGAGAAAATTATATAATAAATGAGCGGAAAAGTCAAGGGGCGCATATTATCCAAAAACGCAGCCGTCCGTGTGGGGAAAGATCCCCACATGGACGGCGGGAGCAAAAGCATGATGTTATTTTACGGCATAATTGCGAGAGGGGTAAAACCCCTCCCATACGAGCAATAATTATATTAAAAATCCCATGTCTGCGGGGGTCTGGGGGAGG
>DHAH01000151.1:2111-4069 GCA_002397345.1 Clostridiales bacterium UBA4959 | reverse complement strand
AATAGGTCGGGGCTGACATCTATCTAATATAAAAAACGGACGATTTTAGGATCGCCCGTTTTTTATATTTCTTTTTGTAATAAAAAGTCACCGCTCGCGTAATAATATTATTATCATGATATTTTGGGGGATACTTTATGGAAGTACAGGCGACCGAAAGAAAGTGGGCGAAAAAAGGCCCGCGGGACGTCGTTGAGCGTTATTGCCCGCATATAGGCGAGAACGTTATAATGTACCGTTCGACTGGAAAAGAACCCGAGACCTTCGAATGTCTACGCAGGAATGAATGCGACGGCGCGGAACGGTATAAATGTAAATAAAAGATTGCCGGAAAAAGAATAAAATATCTCCCCTATAAATATACTTGTAAAGAAAAATGTATATTTCGGGGAGGATTTATTTTGGACAATCATAACATATATGCCGATATAGCCACTCGCACCGGTGGCGACATTTACATCGGTGTAGTCGGACCTGTGCGGACCGGTAAATCGACTTTTATAAAACGTTTCATGGAAGCGTTGGTGCTGCCCAATATCACCGACCCGTTTGAACGCGAACGGGCGCGTGATGAGATGCCCCAGAGCGCCGCCGGTCGCACGGTGATGACGGCTGAGCCAAAATTCATACCGGACGAGGCGGTTAAAGTCAGTCTTGCCGACAACGCCGATATGCGCGTTAAAATGGTCGACTGCGTCGGATATCTTATACCCGAAGCGATGGGTTCCACCGAGAACGGTATGCCGCGGATGGTAATGACTCCGTGGTCAAAAGAACCCATGCCCTTCGAGCAAGCCGCCGAAATGGGCACAAAAAAGGTTATTTCCGAACATTCTACTATCGGGCTGGTCGTAACCACTGACGGCAGCATCGGAGATCTTCCGCGCCGTAACTATACCGACGCAGAAAAACGCGTTATTGCGGAATTAAAAGAAATCGGAAAACCGTTTGTTATTATTCTAAACTCTGCCCATCCACAGAGTGAAGAAGCTATCGATCTTGCTTATAAACTTGAAGAAACCTATAAAGCGCCTGTTGCGCTTGTGAATTGTCTGGAACTCGACGGCGAGGATATTCGCAATATTCTCGAAATGGTGCTGCTCGAATTTCCGGTCAAAGAATTGGCGATCAATTTACCATCATGGACAAAAGCGCTCGATGAGACGCATCCTGTCGCGGCGGCGATAAAAAGCAAACTCATGGAGGCTGCCGACCGCATCCGCTGTACAGGCGATATACAATCGGTTATCGATTCGCTGGCGGGCGGTGAGTATATAGCGCGCGCCGTTATCGAACGCATCGATCTCGGCACTGGCGGTGCATCTCTCGATGTGCGTTTGCCCGACAACTTGTATTACCGTGTGCTCAGCGAAATGACCGGGCTGGACGTGAGCGACGACGCCAAGCTGATCGCGCTGATGCGTGAATTGGCGGCAACAAAACGCAAATATGACCGTGTTGCAAAAGCGCTCGCCGAGGTCGAAGCACGCGGATACGGCATTGTGACGCCGGAGATCGGCGATCTGAAACTCGAGGAACCCGAAATCATCAAACAGTCGGGCGGTTATGGCGTCAGGCTTAAAGCGAGCGGACCGTCGATACATATGATAAAAGCTGACATCGAAACAGTTGTGAATCCCATCGTGGGTACGGAGCAGCAGTCGGAAGATTTGGTTAAATACCTGCTGCGCGAATTCGAGGAACAGCCGGCGAAGCTGTGGGAATCGAACATCTTCGGCAAAACGCTGCACGAGCTTGTCAACGAGGGTCTGCTGACCAAACTACAGCACATGCCGGACGACGCACGTCTCAAGCTCTCTGAAACATTGCAGCGCATCATCAACGAAGGCAGCGGCGGCTTAATCTGCATCCTATTGTGAATGGACACGAAAATACGGGGGAATGGCGAAAAAATCTTTGCCATTCCCCCGAAATTAATATACTTAAATTCGATTATA
>DHAH01000151.1:1480-1930 GCA_002397345.1 Clostridiales bacterium UBA4959 | reverse complement strand
TTTGACGCGGATTTTTTTCATTATTAAGTATTACATATCCGGATACAATCAGTCGAACGTTTTCCTCATAATAACGATGTTTTCTTTTTGTGCGGATTCTGTAAATCCGCATTTTTGGTATAGCCGCAGGGGGCCGTTATAGCCGAACGGTTCATGTTCATTATATTTTAAACGAGGATAACCCTCCACCGCGTCGTACCCGTCCAAATGGGCATCCGTTATGACCCTCTTGAGTAAAGAAGTCGCAAAACCTTTACCCCGGTATTCGGGGGCGATGACAAAACAGGTGATTGCTTTAATCTTTGTATTGCCGCTATCGCCGCCGCGTATAAAGTCGCTCAACTCTGCGTTAAAGTCAAACCGGCGAAACGCCGTTTTATCGTTGGCGTTGCACCAGCCAACAGCAACGCCGCCGTCGTAAGCCAAATACCCGTGGAGGGTACCATCCGT
>DHAH01000151.1:0-1344 GCA_002397345.1 Clostridiales bacterium UBA4959 | reverse complement strand
GGTACCATCCGTCAAAAATTCGCCAGCCAAACCCCGGAGCGCGCGGCGCAGGGCGTCGCTCCCGCCGTCCGCTTTGACCTGACCACCGATTTGCTTTTCATAAGACTTGTCCATGTGAAACCAGGTGCAATAACAGCAGGACCATTCTTCGTGCCCGTGGAACGCGCGGTTGTCGAAAAAATCAAAGTAATCGGGCGCGAGTTCAGGCGTGAGAGCCTTGATTTCAATATCCATATGTTTATATTAATCTATGCGCTCGTTCAGCCTAAATTTTCCGGGAGCTGCCTGCCGCCAAGAAGATGGAAATGCAGATGCAATACGCTCTGGCAGCCATCCTCGCCCACGTTTGTGATCACACGGTAGCCGTTTACAAGTCCGGCGGCGCGGGCTATGGCGGGAATAGCGGCTAAAACTTTTGAAACCGCCGCAATATTGGTATCGTCGAGCTTGTCCACCGATTCGATGTGGGTTTTCGAGATTATAAGCACATGCACCGGCGCCTGCGGATGTATATCACGGAAAGCAAGCACATCGCCGTCCTCATAAATCTTCGAGGACGGTATCTCCCCCGCTGCGATTTTACAAAAAATGCAGTCCATATTTTTTACCTCATCAGTTATTATATAAATATGTAAATATTACGATAATGTAAGAAAATGCGTAGGAGCGACCATCGGTCGCCCTCGAACATATTCTTTATCAATTATAGCACAACAAATAAATTATGGCAAGTATAAAACAGCCGCTCCGACCGAAAACAAATCCGGTCGGAGCGGCGTTTTGATTTGCTTGTCAAACGGGTATATCCTCGATGTCCCACGCGCCGTTCAGCACCAGCCATAAGGCGGGGAAATAGCGCATGATGTTCCAGATCGCGATCCCGCGCAGCAATTTACGGGTCGCGAGATCGAGTTTTGCTTCGATGCTCCGCGCGTCCTCGAACCACACTTCGTGCCGCTGTCCGTCGGCGGTGTAATTGAAAAACGGCGTCATAGCAACGGGATCGAACTTGATTTCTACTTTGTTACGCCGCGCAAGATCCACAGCGGCGACGTTTGAGATCGAACGGGCGCGCGTCTGACCCTGGACATAAGGCAGCGGCCAGTCGTAACCGTAGTTTGGCACACCCATCGTTATCTTTTCGGCAGGAATCTCTGTCAATGCGTAATTTACCACCGCTTCTACTTTATCAATAGGCGCGACCGCCATCGGCGCACTATAGGTGTAGCCCCACTCGTATGTCATCAGCAATACGAAATTGGCGGCGGCGCCCAGCCCGCCGTAATCGTGCGCTTCGTATAGCAGTCCCGGTTGGTTTGCCGAAGTTTTAGGCGCGAGCGCCAC
>DHAH01000142.1:4086-4527 GCA_002397345.1 Clostridiales bacterium UBA4959 | reverse complement strand
CGTCGGGGGTAAGCGTAAAGGTGCTCGGTTTTGACGCCGTGTTCGCCGTAAACGTAAAAAACAACGACAGCGAGCTGAAAATCTCGACCTCGAGCTGGTATTATGACGATTACACGCCGCAGGCGGTCGGAATGCGCGACGTCGCGGTGCGCCAGGACAACGGTTATTACAAGTTGCGCTGCGGCGGTTGGATAGCCGAATCGGATGTGACCGCGGAGCGCGGCAAATCGGTGCCGCTTGCGGCGCTGAACTCCGCCGCAATGTCGGCTGATTCGAAGTTTACATACCTCACGCTCGGCGTGAGCCAAAACGTACCGCTGAACGGATATGTGAAAGACGGAACGTTCTATCTCACGGTTTACAACACCAACGCCGACAACGCGCAGGCGCCGGCGGTAAAAAGCGACAACCTGCTGTTTTCGCAGATAACAAAGAACGCGG
>DHAH01000142.1:0-3934 GCA_002397345.1 Clostridiales bacterium UBA4959 | reverse complement strand
ACCTTTGCGCTTAAATTGAAAAATTCGAATAATTTTTACGGCTTCGAGTGGAGCTACAATTCGGACGGCAGCGTGACAATAAAATTCCGCAATCCGCAGGGACTGGCGGCGGGCGATAAACCGCTTACCGGCAAGAAAATATTGCTCGACGCGGGTCACGGCGGCGCGGAAACAGGCACGACAGGCCCTGTTCCGGGTAAAACCGAGGCGCATTTCAATCTTCAAATCGTGCTGGCGGCGAAAAAGCGGCTGGAGGAGCTGGGCGCAGCGGTGACGCTCACCCGTTCGGACGAAACAACATTTAAGTTAAGCCCGGACAGGTTGGATTTTGTCAATAAAATCAATCCCGACCTTTGTGTTTCGGTGCATCAGAACGCGCTCGATTTAAATGCCGACATCACGCGCGTGCGCGGGACGGTCGCTCTCTACTGGGCGTCATCGGGCAGGCTGCTTTCCGAGAGCGTGTCAAAATCGGTAACGTCCGCGCTGGGCTATTACGAACGTAACGTCACGCAGCAGCGGCTGGCGATGGTACGCAATCCCAAGTTCCCCTCGACGCTTGTCGAGGTCAGCTTCCTCACCTGCGTCGAGGAGGTTGAGAAACTGCAAAACGGCGGCGTTGATACAGCCGCGCGCGCAATAGCCGATGGGATAGTCAAATATTACGAAGCCCAGCAGTCATACATAAATGGAAAGTAATAAACAAAGTATAAGACGAGCGGTTATAACGCTGTCGCTTGCGATAATTATAGCGCTGTCGTCCGCGTGCGCGTCAACGCGCATTGATACAGCCGATACAACGGCAGACCCCGCGCCCGAAACCGCGAGGGTTAAAAAATCAGAAGTAAAAGAAGAATACCGCGATATCACATATAAAACCGTGGGCGATGTGAAACTGAAACTCGACATTTTCAGCCCGACCGTTCCGGTACGGGAAAAAGCGCCGGTGCTTTTTTACATCCACGGCGGGAGCTGGGTTTCGGGTGACCGCTCGCTGGAAGACGCCGGTTTTATTGGCGGCGTGATAAAACAGATCCGAGCGTTGGGCGTTGCGGTCGTGCCCGTCACATACCGGCTGACCACGGATACGGTCACATATCCCGCGCACATAAACGACGTCTGTGACGCGATAAGATTCGCGGTGAAGAACGCCGACGAGTATAACCTCGACCCGGAACGTATCGGTTTGATAGGCTTTTCGGCGGGCGGTCATCTGTCGCTGCTCGCGGGGTTTTGCGAAACGCAGTTTGGCGATGATCCGGAGCTTGCGGACACCGATTTTAAGGTGAAGTGCGTTATCGATTTCTGCGGTCCTGCCGACTTCACGCAGCCCGAGGATTATCCGGTTGAAATGCAGCGTAAATATATGCTCGAGTTATTGAGCGGCTTCCTCGGCGCGCCGTTCGAAGGCGGCGAACAGCTTTATGCCGATGCCAGCCCGATAAATTATGTTAACCAAAACGACGATCTGTCGTTGATTATCTTCCAAGGTAAAAACGACGAGCTTATACCCTGCGCGCAGGTTGACAGGCTGTACGAACGCTGCGTGGAAGAAAAAATCGACGCGGTGTATGTGCCGGTGGAAAACGCGACGCACAGTTTTAATGCGTTCGATCAGAAAAAACCCATTTCACCGTCGCTGAAAGAAATAACCGAAAAATGCATTGCGTTTATTAAAGAAAAATTAATATAAAAAGTACGAGGGGGTGCGGGGGTGGTCGGGTCAAGCGCTCTTGACCCTGCACCCACCGCGCGTATCTCCGTTCCTCCGTTCTCCCGTTCCCCCGTCATGCGAATCGCGCGTAATAGATTTCCGTCAAATGGCAGAGCGCCTTTTCGCGTATGCGGTAGATGTGCGACCGCTCGAACCCCAGCGTCTCGCCCAGCGCGTTCGCGCAGTTCTGCGGTTTGCTATCCAGAAAGAAGATTTTCAAGGCGGTGCGTTCCTGTTCGGGCAGCTCGGCGAGCGCGGAATCGATATCGGCAAGTTCACGGTGGTAATTTTGCAGTTTAAGACGATAATAATCTTTGCGGGTGATATAATCGACCAGTTTGTCCTCGTATTTGCTCGATCCGCCTCTGCTGGGAATCCTGTTGGTGGTGACCCCGCGCGCGGAGGTTATCAGGTTCTCCAGTGCGGTGAGCTTTTCGCGCATTATCCCGCAGCGCTGTTTAATAAGTTTATACCGTTTAAGCAGCTCGATAGCTTTTTCTTTGTTTTTCATCTGATTTTTTCTCCTGTATTAAAATAATATTTCGCTTGACAAAACGCGCGTTCGTGTATATACTATAAACACGCACAATCGTTCGTTATGTATAGTATAATTCCGAATGGTCGGAATGTCAAGTGAAATTCCGCAATTCCGGAAAAATTCGTGGAGTTATACAAATGTTCAAAGACAATTTTGGGCGACTTTTACAACAGCGGGGCATATCCGCGTTAAAACTGGCGCAGGACACCGGCATACCGAAATCGATTGTATATGAGTGGCGTAACGGCGAACGGTTACCCAGCGCGGAAAACCTGTCGAAGCTGTCGCGTTATTTTGGCGTGTCACTCGAGACGCTTATCGGCGATGGAGATGATCTGCTTCCTTCTAATGCGACGGAGCAGGAGCTGATCGTGCTGCTGCGCGCGGCGCGCGAAGTTTCGGGAGCAGAGCGCGAGCAGATAATCGAAAAATTTCAACGGAGTATAAAAAAATACTTTGACGAATCAGATAAAATTGATAAAAAACCACCGGCTAAGCGCAGGAGAAATAAAACTGACGGGCCGGATCAGGCGTGAGCTGTGCGCGGACGCGGCATACAGGCTGCTTTTGCGTCAAAATCCGCGCAGTATCTATACGCTAGCGCATTTCGACATGCGGAAAATCGATCCGGGCTGCGGGATAAAGCTTGACTCCATATCAAATTATGAGCGGGTTACGGGCGAAACCATGCAGGATGTAAAGCTGGGTACGACGCTCATTTCTTCGTATGGACGCGTTATACTATATAACACCGACGCCTCGGGCGGCGCGCGCAGGCTGAATTGGACGCTGGCGCACGAGGTGGGTCACGCGCTGCTCTGCCACGCCGACGGTTCGCGTCTGTGCGAGGTTGAAGCCGACCTGTTCGCGTCGGAGCTGTTATTGCCGGAGCCGGCGGTGCGCGCGCTCGATATGCTGTTCGAACGACCGCTCGAACCGGAGCTTTTGACCGCGTGGTTCAACGTATCGCTGTCGGCGGCAAAACGCCGGCGCGCCGAGCTTAACCGCGCGATGTATGTACCCACACCCTCGGGCGAAGCGCTGCGCGCGGCGCTGTTCCCAGCGGATGTGTTTAACATTAACTACTTATAAAATAAGGGATATTCTTGATGACGGGAAAAATCATAAAAAACGAAAAAATCCTGCCCGGCGCGGAGCTGTACGACCTTCGCTTCGAGCTGCCAGAAGCCGCGGCGGCAGCCAAGCCCGGGCAGTTTGTGCATATAAACTGCGGGCCCCAGTTTACGCTGCGCCGCCCGATCTCGGTCTGTGAGGCAGATGGCAAAACGCTGCGCGTCTGCTACGACGTGCGCGGCAAAGGCACCGCGCGTCTGGCGCAATTTAAACCCGGCGATCCGATTGACATCCTGCCGCCGACAGGGCGCGGGTTTGACCTGCGCGGGAGCGGCCGCGCGCTGCTCGTCGGCGGCGGTATCGGCATATACCCGCTGCTGTGGTGCGCGAAGCTGTACGGTCGTCGCTGCGACGCGGCGCTGGGGTTCCGTTCAGCCGATATTGTCAATTTAAACGGCGAATTCGCGGAGCACTGCGCGTCGGTGAGCGTTATCACCGACGATAGGGGGTACGTGACCGAGCTTGTGGCGGCTGCGCTCGAGAATGCCGCTGCCGGAGGAGAGCAGTACAGCGTCATCCACACCTGCGGGCCGAAACCGATGATGCGC
>DHAH01000079.1:2829-3043 GCA_002397345.1 Clostridiales bacterium UBA4959 | reverse complement strand
TCCCCCAGACCCCCTGCAAATATTAGGGTTAACTGACAAATAATGTAGGAGCTATAATTGAGTTGCCCCAAATAAATTACGCCGTCCGTTTAAGTAAGGAACTCAAACGGACGGCGTAGTTATTTATAAAATATGGTATTATCCCCCATATTCATTTCCGCATAAAGAAAATAATTTTAACCCAGAGGTGCGGGGGTTTGGGGGCGTCATACGC
>DHAH01000079.1:2251-2710 GCA_002397345.1 Clostridiales bacterium UBA4959 | reverse complement strand
GCCCAACGTATCCCCGTGCCCCGTACCCCGTACCCTTATGCTTTAAATATTAGTTCATCCTTGACTTTTTCAGCTTCGGTGCGGAGCATTTCGTACTCGGAATCTGTGAGCGGTCCGGTACAGTCGCCGATATGCGCCAGCATGAACCGGAAATGTGCGATATCGCCGGGCGGTACGAGCGTCTGTGCGCCCTTTGAAAGGGCATATTTCATACCGGCGACTGCAAGCGCGGTGTCGCCCTCGTTCGGGCGGCTCAGAATCGGTTTGCACCACGATTTTGGGTAATCACGCTCCTCGCCGTCGCGCCAGAGCCGACGCACCAGTGTCTTGATCGCAAGCAGCCCGAACCCGCGCTCGGCACGTTTCGCGGCGAGCGCGTTGCCCCAGCCGGTGACAACGCCCATCGCCCAGTTCATGGGGAACAGCACCGTATCAAACGGGTAGCGTTCCAGCGCGGCG
>DHAH01000079.1:0-2175 GCA_002397345.1 Clostridiales bacterium UBA4959 | reverse complement strand
ACGGGTAGCGTTCCAGCGCGGCGAGTGCGACTTCCTCGCTGTGCGCGGAGAATCCAACGTTGCGGACAATCCCCGCGCGTTTGGCGTCGATGAAGGTTTCCA
Source organism: Clostridiales bacterium UBA4959 (assembly GCA_002397345.1). GTDB lineage: Bacteria > Bacillota > Clostridia > Oscillospirales > CAG-272 > DTU078. Next base: position 2,073 of record DHAH01000079.1, on the reverse strand, counting down.
TCGCGCCGCCTGGTGCGAACGCGGCGTCAAGCTCGTCCATATTCGACAGCCCGTGGAGCTGATATACATCGAACCTGTCGGTGCGCATAACGCGCAGCGAATTGTTCAGTTCCTCGCGCGCACCGGCAGCGTCGCGCCGTCCGGTCTTGCAGGCGAGGACGATTTTTTCGCGGTACGGCTCGAGCGCGGGGCCCAGCCGCTCCTGCGCGTTGCCGTATGAGGGGGCAATGTCAAAATAGTTGACGCCCGCCGCGACTGCTTCGGCTACATATTGCGACGCTTCGTCCGGTGTCACGTCCATGACGACGATACCGCCGAATGTAACGGCGCTTACACGTAGTCCGGTATTGCCCAAATTGTTATAAATCATAACGTGATTTTAACTCCCTTGATTTCGAACGGCTTCAATTGGAGTGTCACGGCGCCGCCGGAAACAGATGCGGGTGCGAGCGTGTGCCCGTTCAAGTCGATTTCTTCCGCGCTGACCGGAGCAGGGAAGTCAAGCGTCGCGGTGTCGGTTTTGTCCGTGAGGTTGCACACGCGCACGGTGAGCGTCGTGCCGCAGGCTTCAACAGCGGTGATTATCGAGCTGTCAGACTTGAACTCGAGCAGCGAAGCAGCGACGGGCAGCGTGCCGCGGTGTGAACCGGTCGGCTGATAGCACAGCTTGTTGTTGAGGCTGGTCGCGGTTTCTTCCATCGATTTGGGGCAGGCAGGGAATAAGCCCACGCAAAAATTTATCTTGTGGACACCACGCTCGGGGTAAGGATCGGGGCTGACAGAAGTATTGATAAAAGTTGCCGTCAGTTTACCGTCAGATGATCCGCGATAACCGTATTTGCTTTCTGTTACGATAGCGGCGGACAGTCCGCTCTCACGTATAGCCATACCGTATTGCAGCGCGGGTACGTCATTGTTAATCGGCGCGCGCACGATCGAACCGGCGGGGATATCGTACAAGAATTTATTTGTGTCATATGAAAGCGGCAGCGTATAGGTCAGCACCGGAATTGTTTCGCCGCCGATCTCGCGCCAGTCAATCTCGGTTTTATAGGAGATTGCACGCGCGTTTTTATCAAGATATACATGCACACGCGCGGTTGAGGACGCAACTTTATATTCCGCGTAGAATCCGCGGCGCAGACCGCCATTAATCTCATAATGCAGGTTGACAGCTTTATCGATCGGCGTTTCGCGCAGATAGTTACCGATGTTCCACGCGTTGGAGGAGGCGCGCTCGGTATCAACGAAGCATAACCCTGCTGACTGTCCGGCACGGAAATATTCTTCACCCGAAGCGAGGTCACGCAGGCTGATCAGCCGCCCGTTTGTATAATCGAATTCGGCACGGATGAACTCGTTTTCCAGTACGTAATTGTTCGGAATACCGGAGGTACGGTGGCTGGGCTGATAATAAACGGGATAGTCGCTCTCCAGCTCGCCTTCGTTTAATACGACAGTCGTATATCCCAGCACCTTGACATTCACATACACCAGCACGCGGAAATATTTATGCGACCAGTATTCCTGCTGCCCGTGGTCGATCATCTGGAATTCGAGGGGATTTTCGTCAGCGTCGGTAAGCTTCACGCGGCGCAGATTACCTGTCCAGTCCCACACAGTCAGCTCGACAGGCTCGGTTTTTTCGGCTGTGGTTGGGTTGAACACCGTAAAGATGCGCGTCCTGCCCGAACCGCGCTCTGCGCGAGGTGAACCGGCGAAGTTTTCGACGCCGTAACCGACGCCCGCACCTTCGGATTGTGATTTTTCCGCCATAATGTCAACCGCGATCGACGAGGTATCAATAGCGCTCGCGATTGCTTCCATGGCGCGGACGGTCTGAGTCTGCGCTACGGCGAGTGAATTTGAATACAGCCCCATCGCGTGCTCGCGGCTGTCCTGTACGCATGAACCGGTTAAAATATCGTGGAAATGGGTGAACAGCACGTCGCGCCATGCAAATTCAAGTTTATTTGAGTTGCAGCCCAGCCCTGCTTTGGAGACAGCCAGCGCGGACAGGTTCTCTGCGGCGAGCAGCGCGCGCTCGGACGAGCGGTTGCCCAGCTTGATACG
>DHAH01000105.1:13170-24140 GCA_002397345.1 Clostridiales bacterium UBA4959 | reverse complement strand
TATTTTCCGCCACAATTTCTTCAATGGCAACGGGCAGCAGGCTGAACTGCTGAAACACCGCGGAAAAAGTCTGTAATACGCGACGCGGTTGTACTCTTTTATATCAATACCGTCGTATAAAACGACACCGTCAGTAGGGTCGCAAAGTCCGCAGATGAGCTTTACCAACGTCGTTTTTCCCGCGCCGTTCAGTCCCACTACGGCTAAATGCTCGGCGGGATCAATGATAAGACTGATATTTTTAAGGGTATCCTCGCTCGCCCCTTCGTATTTGTAACTGACGCTGCGGAGTTCGATCTTTTTCGGCAGCTTTAATATGTCAAAGGTTTCAATTCCGCCCTGCTTTTTAAAAGTTTCGGGGTATTCAAGGAAAGCGCGCAGATAATCAAACGCAAGACTGATTCGGTTCAGCGCATTTATCTGACTTAAAATCCCGCCGAGCCAACCGGAAAATCCGGTTATAACCGCAAAATACAGCACAAAGTCAGAAACGCCGATCCGACTGTTTAATACCAAATAGAGCAGATACGCGTATGCAGTACCTTCGCGCAGCAGCGATAAGCCGCCGTCAGCGGCTGCCGCATTGAATACCTTAACAGCGTACCGCCGATACCAGCCTGACAAGCCTTTAATATTGTTATTATAGACATCCTCCAGCCATGAGGACATATTATACAGGCGAATGTCTTTCGCCGATTTTATATCGGCGGCTACGCTGTTTATGTAATTTGTCTTTTGCCCGTACCCGATTTTTTTTTTGTTGTTATCCGATGCCCATTTAATAACGCGTTTGTTTAAAAAATAACTTATAAATGTCGTCGCGGCGATAAACAATACCACGAAAATGTTCAGTTTTACCAGTATTCCGAAATATACAATGAAACCGAAAAGGTTTGAAAATAACGCGACCCCTGTACCGTATACCTGCGTCATTGGAGAATTATGACCGTTGCAGGAGTTAAAGCTCTCGGACTGCAGCTTTCTAAATTGTTCTTTTTCCTGATTGCAGTAGTCGGTGGTCATGCCTTTGTTCGCCACTTTATGGGTATAATAGGTATTCATTTTATGTTTTTGGAACGAGGTGAACTTTTCCATAAACCGTTTCAGCCCGGATAGCACAGATATGCAAACCGAATATGATAAAACGGTTATAATCAAATTTCGGGCACTGTTTCCAAGCGTGATGTCGTCTATCACCGCTTTGGGCAGGTATATAATAAAAATCGGCAGCAGAACATTGATGATAATCGTAACCCCGCACCTGAGGAGAAGCAAGGGATAATGTTCCGTTGTCGATTTAAGACAATATAACAGGTTTTGGATAACCGGATATTCTTTAACGCCTAATTCATTATTTTCACTTCGATTTGGTTTTGCCAATTCTGCGTCCCTCTTTTCTACCAAACACAGTCAGCCGCGTCAGCGAGCGAGGGCAGCACGAGATCAGGGACGATCTCCGAGCCTTCGAGGTCGCCCGCGGTCGTTTCGCCGGAGAGCACCAGCACAGCGGTGACGCCGCCGCGCTTACCCAGCGCGATGTCGGTGTAGAGCCTGTCGCCGAATACGCAGGTATCGGACGCTCCGATGCCGGTCAGCATGGCGATCATTTCCAGCGTCTCGCGGTAGGGCTTGCCGAAAAAACGGGGTTTTACGCCGGTCGAAGCCGTCACCGCCGCAGCGATAGCACCGCTGTCGGGGATAAAACCGTCCTCGGTCGGGCAGTTGAAATCGGGATGGGTGCAGATATACTCCGCTCCGCCGCGTATTAAGCGGCAGGCAGCGTCGAGCTTGGCATATGTGAGCGTTGTGTCAAAGCTGGTGACGACGATGTCGGCGCGCGCGCCGTGCAGAACCGCGTCGGTCGGCACAGGCGTAATACCGGAGGCGGTGAACTGCCCCTCAAGCTCGGGCGTGCCGACAAGATATACGCTTTTCTCCGGTCGTTTTGAGCGCAGAAATGCAAGCGTCACATCGGCGGAGGTGGCAATTTCTCCTGATTGCGGCGCAAATCCGAGCCGCGTCAGTTTTGCCGTGTAAAATTCCGGCGAGTGAGAGGCATTGTTGGTAAAAAACAACACCCGCCTGCCGTCGGCGCGCAGCCGCGCGATAAAATCGACCGCGGCGGGGAACACGCGCCCGCCGAGATAGATTGTGCCGTCCATATCAAAGACAAATAATTTTTTATGGGAGAGGGGTTTATCCATTGCTTGCTCCGTTTAGATTTAGTGTTGATAATTATAAATGTGTATGATATAATGTTCAATATTATAGCATAACCCGCCTTGGCGGTCAAGCAGACAATCGAAAGGCAATAAATAAATGGAAAAAACCTCAAAAATAATTATAGGTATCGATGTGGGCGGCAGCACAACAAAAATCGTGGGTATCGGCTCCGGGCGCACACTCATCGAGCCGATGTTCGTGCGCGCGGCTGACCCCGTGACCTCAATTTATGGCGCATTCGGCAAGTTTTTGTCGCAAAACGCGCTGTCACTTTCTGATATTAAACGCGTTATGGTGACGGGCGTCGGCTCGTCGTATATATCGCAGCCGATTTATGGGCTGCAGTGCGTGCATGTATCCGAGTTCGACTGCATTGGGCTGGGCGGGCTGTACCTCTCCGGTCTGGAGCGCGCTGTCGTAGTCAGTATGGGTACGGGAACGGCGATTGTTTACGCGCAGAACGGCGGGAAAATGAGTTATCTCGGCGGCACCGGCGTTGGCGGCGGCACGTTGATGGGGCTATCGAAGCGGATTTTAAATACGGACAATATCGATAACATCGTTGAGCTGGCGTCGAAGGGTGATCTCGCTAACGTTGACCTGCGCTTATCCGACATCACGCGCAAGGACATCCTGCCCGGTATGCCACGTGAGCTGACCGCCGCCAACTTCGGCAAGGTGAGCGACATGGCTACAAAATCCGATCTGGCGCTGGGGCTGGTTAATATGGTATTCGAAACCGCGGGAATGCTGGCGCTGTTCGCGGCGCGTAACTGCGGGACGACCGACATTATACTTACAGGCAATCTCACACAGGTACCCCAAAGCCGCTCGACCTTCGAAACGCTGAATAATATGTTTAAGGTAAACTTCATGATCCCGGATCGTTCACAATTCGGGACAGTAATCGGCGCAGCGCTGAGCGGCGTAGATACAGGAATGCACGCGGAGGAATAAAATTCCGCAATGCCGGTCATTGTGGCAATACCGTATTCCACCTGTAGGGGCGGGGTTCTCCCGCCCGCCGTGTATCGCCGACGGCATAACACCGTATTCCACCCGTAGGGGCGGGGTTCTCCCGCCCGCGCCATACCCGCAACACCGCACAACACCGCATTCTGTGTAGGGGCGGGGTTCCATCCCCGCCCGTCGCTACACACCCACCCATATACCCACCCGTCGCACCACCCGTATACCGAATATAAATATCAAACACCGCCTGTTCGGATTCCTCATCCAAACAGGCGGTGCGTTTATTGTATAGAACGGCGCGACGGGAGCGTCGCGCCCTACAGCGACGTTTTTTTAATCCGGCAGTTTTTCTGCTTTTGTTACGATGTTATTTAATTCTTTTTCGGCTTGCTTTTCGATTTTCTTATACGCGGAGGCGATATCAAAAACCTTTTTTTCAGAAGCGGAGAGTATCAGATCGCGGATGTTCGCGGGGTTGATCAGCTCTCCGAGATCGAACACGCGGTTGGCGAAGATAATGTCGAGCATCTCCGCCGATTCGTCGTCGCGCGAATATTTACTTTTGAGCGCCACATCGTAATAGGCGTGCATCAGCGTATATTTCGACTCGGCGACAAGCGCTTCCAGCAGAATGCCCGTGCGTTCCGGATCTTTCACCGATGACGGTACGCTGAGCAGGCTGCATGTGTGCGGGCTTACTATACAGTGGTAGCTTTTCTGGTCCTCGGTAAATTTCGGGATGGGCAGGATACCAAATTCGGTTTCGGACGCGCGCATGTCGGACACGGAATCAAGCCGCATCCAGAAATATAAGCCGTGATTGGATTCAAACAGCTTCTGATACTGAGCGTCGTCTGTACCCATCGCATGGTGGTCATAGAAAAGGTCGGTCTTTGTGACAAGCTCGTAAATCCGCTGCGCAAGCGAAAAGTTGTGTTCGCTTTGGAAGGCTATATACGGCACGTCATCCGCGTCTTTGTCAACGAGCAGCGCGTCGCCACCCTGATAAAAGGTCATGGCAACATCGCGCCCGCCGAGAAAGCCGTAGAAATCCTGCTCGTTCATCTTTGAGTCGCCGTTGAGGTCTTTCGCGGCGTCTTTATAGGAATTCTCCATGGCGTCCATTGTCCAGCCGCCGCTTTTAACCAGTTCGTACAGATCGGGCAGATGGTTGTCGACAGCCGCTTGTTTGTTGAACGCAATCGCCGCTGTGCCGTCTTTATCGTTTATGGTGATGTCAGAGGCGATAGAAAAGAGCTTTTTGCCGATTGAATAAGTTTTTACGCAGTTTTGATCCCACCACGGCTTGGTCAGATCAATATGGGGCAGATTGTTGATGTTATGCAGGCTGCCGTTTAAAACTGAGCCCATTATCTGCGACTGCAGTTGGCAGACGACTGTATATATATCGTCGCCAGCGGACACGCTTTTGCGCAGTACCGCGCCGAGCTTGTCAAACGACTCCTCTGTCAGTTGGAAGCTGATATCGTATTTTTCGGATATGGCAAGGTTGCGTCTGTAGACTGCCTCGCCGATAGTATCGGCGCTGTTTTCCTCGGCGACGATATCCTTCGAACGGCGCCAATCCCAGCCGGATGTATACCAGTACAGCGCGTTGAATACATACCCGTCGTAATCAACCACGGGCACATCGGGATAAACGCGGGTGTCGTCGACTGCGGTGGTTTGCGCGTTGCTGTCGCCGGGCGCTTTATTGGGTGGTTTACCGTTGTCCGCGCAAGCGGAGAGCGTGAGGAAAATGAATGAAGCGAGGAGCAGGGAAGCAATAGAGCGTAAAATAACTGTGCGGTTCATTTTTGTGGTATCTCCCGTTATATGCTGTTATTCGGGAAGTTTTTCAATCTTAGTGATAAGTGTGTTAAGCGATTTTTCGGCTGCTTTTTCAAGCTTCTTATAAGAAGAAACGAAGGTGTTTGACTTCTGAAGCGACATGCCCAAAACGAAATCGCGTAATCCGCCGGGGTTCAGCACGTCGCCGACGTCGAACACGCGGTTGCCGATGATAATGTCGAGCATCGCGGAGGATTCTTCGTCACGCGAATATTTGCTTTTCAGCGCAACGTCGTAATAAGCGTGCATCAGCGTATATTTCGATTCGGTGGCAAGCGCTTCGAGCAGAATGCCCGTGCGTTCCGGATCTCTGACGTTTGAAGGGACGCTCATCAGACTGCTGGTGTAAACGCTGACAACGCAGTAATAACGGTTTTGTTCTTCGTTATATTTCGGGATGGGCAGGATACCGAACTCGGTTTCGGACGCGCGCATGGCGGACACAGAGTCAAGGCGTATCCAGTGGTACAGACCATGTCCTTCTTCGAATAATTTGCGGAAGGTTGCGTCGTCTATGCCTCTCTGGTGCATGTTATAGAAGTTGTCAGTCTGCGAGGTTAAATCGAACAGGCGCTGGAGCACCTCGACGTTGCGGTCGTTCATAATGGAGAGCGTGGGGATGTCATTTTCATCTTTGGAAATGATCTTTGCGCCCGATCCGGAGAAGAAAGAGGTGGTGACGTCACGCCCGCCGATGAAGCCGAAAAAGTCTTTTTCGTTCATCTTCGAGTTGCCGTCAAGGTCTTTTGCGGAATCTTTATAAGAGTTGTACAGGGCGTCGACGGTCCAGGTGCCGTTCTGCGCCATTTCATACAGGTCAGGCAGGTGGTTATCGGTTGCCGCCTGCTTGTTGAACGCAACCGCGGCGGTTCCGTCCTTATCATTTATTGTGATGTCGGACGCCACAAGATATACACGGTTGGCAAGGGAATAGTTTTCCACCGAGTTCTGATCCCACCACGGTTTTGTCAGGTCGACATAGGGTATAGCCCGAATATTTTTCAGGTCGCCGTTCATGATGGGGTTTAATATATCAAGCTGTCTTTGGCACACAATAGTAAAAACATCATCGTCGGCTATAACGTTTTTATGTAACTGCGTGTTAAGCTGACCGGAATCAACCTCGGTGAGCTTGAATGTAATATTATAATTTTCGGAAATTGTAAGATTGCGTTTGTAAACGGATTCGATGATGGTGTCGGCGCTGTTTTCTTCGGCTACAATATCTTTTGATTTACGCCAGTCCCAGCCGGAAACATACCAATACAGGGCGTTGAATTCATAACCGTCGAAATTCTTTTTCGGTACATCGGCATAAAGCCTGTCGGTCGATACTTCTCCGCCGTTATCTGTAACGGCTGCGGAGGTGTCAGCGCCTTTTTTATTAGAGTTGTCCGCGCACGAAGCGGCAAGCGGGCAGAGAATAACCGCTGACAGCAAAAGCGCCGCAAGACGGGTTGAAAATCGAGAGCGATTCATCGAGAAAATCTCCTTATTCAATTATCATTTAAATTAAAAATAGCTCAGTGTTATTATATAAAATTATAGCTTAAATGTCAAGTTGATATTAATGTTTCATGAAAATATTTTACTTGTAGTAAATTCTATTGTGGAACTGGCACATATGTTTATTAATCGTTCCGTTATAGAAATGTTAACATATAGCGGGTATACTAAATTGTGAGAACCAAAACGCTCGCAAGATAAGTTTAGCGCCGGCGGGCATAAAACTTGAACTATAACTTCCGGGAATAATAATATTTATGAAATTAAAAAACTTTCTGAATCGGCTCGAATATAAATACGGCAAATATGCCATCCATAATCTGATGCCTATGCTGATCGGCGCGATGGGCATTGTTTTTGTCGCGGACCTGATGCTTTCGCCATATTTTTCGCTGTATAACGCCTTCACTTTTAACAGGAGCGCGATATTCGCGGGTCAGATATGGCGCGTACTCAGTTTTACGGTGCTTCCGCCGAGCAGCAGCATTATATTTATTATATTTTCGTTATATTTCTATTATCTCATCGGCACATCGCTGGAACGTGAGTGGGGCGCGCTGAAATTTAACATCTACTACCTCATAGGCATCCTCGGAACGATAGCGGCGGGCTTCATTTCCGGTTACGCCGACAATTTCTATCTAAATATGTCGCTGTTCTTCGCGTTCGCGATGTTCTATCCCGATTTTCAAGTGATGCTGTTCTTTGTGCTGCCGGTTAAAATAAAATGGATGGCGTGGCTCAACGCAGTCCTGTTTGCGTATCTGTTTATTATGGGCAACTGGCCGGCGCGCGCTTCGATAATCGCCGCGCTGCTCAATTTTTTGGTATTCTTCGGTTCGGACATCATCAGTCAGTCAAAAAGGATCGTCGAGCGCATTAAATTAAAATGGCGTTACCGGAACAGGTGACGATAAATAAATATATTAATATTAGATACAACGGGCGGGGTAAAACCTGCGGGCGGGGTAGAACCCTTTGGTGGGTTGGAATCCGCGGGCGGGAAAACCCCGCCCCTACGGTTCGAGGGGTTTGCGGCGCGACGGGGGCGTCGCGCCCTACATTGCGATTATTATAAAAATCCCATAATTGCGGGGTGTGGGGGGAGCGGGATCAAGTTTGCTTGATCCTCTCCCCACCACGCGTATTCCCGTATTCCCGTATCTCCAATACACCGGTTTTTAAGTGTTGCCGTCTGTCAGCTTGTCCATAACGCGATCGAACATCTGGCGCGCGCGCAGGTATACCTCGCGTTTAACCGCGCGTGCTTCTTCGGCTTCTTTTAATAATATTTCCGCGCGGCTGCGCGCCGCGTCGGCGGACAATTCCGCGACCCGCCGGCAGAGCTCATCGCGCTCGGCGGTCAGCGCCTTGATTTGCTCGCGCGCTTCTTCAAGCTCGCGCGCGAAGTTATCCACGGACAAGCTTTTGTCCGTGGATAAACTTTTGTCCGTATTTTCAATTTCCGGTGTTTCGCGCATGGCGGTGTGCGCGGCGTCGTCAAGCTCGCGCCGCAGCTCGCAGATCTGCCGTTTGTATTCGTGGAGCATATTCTCGAAGCGGAGGTTCTGCCCGGCGATATAATCGACCACGGCATTTACGCTGTAACCGTTTTTTTCACGCGGGAATGTTTGACCGTCGTTTGAGCTTTTATCCCGTTTGTTCATTTTATACCCCCGTTAAACTAAATGTTTTTATATGCGTTTTTCGAGTGTTTCGGGCGCGGCGGCGAATTTTATCGCGTTTTCGCGTGTGATTTTCCCGCTTCTGTACAACTGGAGCAGGCTGTTGTCCATCGAAATCATGCCTTCCTTTGACGAGCTGTATATGATCTGGTCGATCTGGTGCGTTTTCGATTCGCGGATCAAATTGCGGATCGCGCCGTTTACGTGCATAATCTCAAATACCGGGATAAGCCCGCCCCACGCCCCGGGTATAAGCTGCTGACTGATAACAGAGCAGAGAATCATCGAAAGCTGCACACGCACCTGCTGCTGCTGTGCGGGCGGGAATACGTCGATGATGCGGTCGACGGTGTTCACCGCGCCCACGGTGTGCAGCGTCGAGATAATCAAATGCCCTGTCTCCGCAGCGGTGATCGCCGTTTTGATCGTTTCAAAATCGCGCATCTCGCCCAGTAAAATTACATCCGGCGACTGGCGCAGACTGGCGCGCAGCGCGGTGACATAATCGGCGGTGTCGGTTTTCAACTCGCGCTGGCTCACCACGCAGCCGATGTTGCGGTGAAAATACTCAATAGGGTCCTCCAGCGTGATGATGTGCCCGACCCGCGTGCGGTTGATCTCGTCGATCATCGCCGCGAGCGTCGTCGATTTACCGCCGCCCGCCGGCCCGGTCACGAGCACCAGCCCTTTTGTCTGGCGGCGGGCGACCTCGATCACCTCTTCGGGTATGTTCAATTGGCGGTAGTCGGGTATCTCGAATTGTACGACGCGGATCACCGCCGCAAGCGAGCTGCGCTGTTTGTACGCGCAGACGCGGAAGCGCGACAGCCCGCTTATCGAGAGCGAAAAGTCGTCGTCGCCGCTCTCGAGCAGGAACACGACGTCGCGTTTGGCGAGGGAGTAGATTGCCGAAATGATTTCGAGCGATTCTGCGGGCGTTATTTTATCGCTGCCGCACGCCAAGGCACATGGCGATATATCACCGTCGATTTTAAACGACAGCGGCAGCCCGGCGATGATAAATATATCCGAAGCGCGCGCCTCCACGGCGGAACGCAATAATTCCATAAGCTCGATTGCCATTTTTTAATTTCCTGTCCAGAGTTTTTGATTGTTATCCGCGACCCAATTACCGGTGTAAACGACCTTCCACTCGGTGACGCGGACGCGCTCGCCTGTAAATTCCAATGAGATGCGCAGCGACTGCGAGCCTTCGATACCGATATCGCGTGTGATGAGGACTGTGACGCCGCTCAATTCGGCTGCGGCGCCTTTTGCTTCGGCTGCGTAAACAAGCGACTCCGCGCCGCTTTTCGCGGCTTCGCGCAGTTCCGATACGAACTTTACGCCGATGGAATCGATGGCATAGTAAGCGTAAACCGCTTCCAACGAGCGCAGGGCGAGGTTATACTCCGCGTTTGCTGTTTGAAGTGTGAGCGCGGCGAAAATCGTCAGGCAGAGGATAACGAAAACAAGCGTTATCGACGCGACGCCCAGCCCCGGCGCTGTTCCGCGCTCATAACCGGCGGTGCGGGGCTTGTATAATTGTGTTTTATCGCGTGAAAATACACTGTTCAACTATTTTACCCCTCGGAAATGCCATTGAAAACTGACGCGCTGACAGCGGTGATCGTTTCATCGCCCCGCAGCACTTCAATAGAGCAGAACGCGGCAAATTCGTCCGAAAGCTCAATGTCGTGCCGTAAGGTGAGCGTCAGACCGCCGTCAAGCCGCTGCCGTGCGCTGCCGTCGTCAAGCAGCTCCGCACCCAGCCTACGGGCGGTTTCACGCATGTCGCCGCCGCAGGCTTTATATACCTCGGCGGCGTTTTGTACGGCGAGCGAGGCGCTATCCAGCTCTCGAGCGCGGTCCGTGGTGAGCTTCGCCGCCGCGAATATCCGCATACACACCGCCGACGAAACGGCGAAGAAGAATATTACAATGACGATTTCAATGAGAAATAAACCAGATCGTTTCATGGACATGACCACACTCCCAAAATTACCAAACTCCGCACCGCGGCGCCGCATATGCCGAACCGCCGTCGATTTTCACCTCGATAAGCGTGTCGTCCCTCTTGAATTCAAGTGACCGCGCGGAGATAATGCGCTCACCCAGCGCGGGATCAAAGGGTTGCTCCGCGCCTGTGTACAGCTCATAGATATAGCCGTCGGCGTAATAAATATACGTTGCGTCGCGCATGCCGCCGTTTTCCTCGTACAGCGCCAGCACGTCGGTTTCCCCATAACGCTGAATCGCGACGAGCGGATGCCCGTCCGCGCCGATGGCGTCGAAGTGCCGTATTTTCGAGATTATATACGCCTCCGCGGTGCGCGCGCCAAAGCTGTCGGATACAGCCGAGGCGGTATTTTTATACACACCCGCACCTGTGAGCAGCACAAATATCACCGACGCGGCGAAAACCGTAAACAGCGCCAGCACGACAACCGCGTCGAGTGATAAACCGCTGCGGTTATATCCGCGCCCTGTCATGAGCCGCCCCCGCCGCGCGCGATAACAGCGATATCGGGCATGATATTCGCGGCGAAAATATTGTAATGGATTATGTACTTTTTTTCGTCAACAGCTATGCCGTAATATTTTTTTATATACGCGTAGCTCGGCGGATAAGCGCCCTCGAGCGCATAGCAGGTCAGCGCGCCGCGTTTCACTGCGTTCTCCGCAGCAAGCCGCCCGGATTCGGCGCTCTCGCTTGACGTGCCTGAAAGCGAT
>DHAH01000105.1:4866-13050 GCA_002397345.1 Clostridiales bacterium UBA4959 | reverse complement strand
CCTGAAAGCGAGAGCGCGAACCAGATAAGCATGGCGGCGGCGACGGCTGTGGTTAAAGCGACAGACCAAAATGAAGTAGATTTCATAATAAATGTGATTCCCTATGCGGCAGGGAATATCCCCATACCACTCATAACGCCTGCATTACGTTCATGAGCGGCAGCATGACCGAAAGCAGAATAAAGCCGGTGATAAGCGTCATGACGATAACCAGCGCGGGTTCAAGCCGCCCCGCGATCCTCTCGACGCGCTCGGCGGCGCTCTCCTCACAGCGGCGCGCAATCTCGCGCATGGCGGCGTCAGCCGAACCGGTGCGGAATCCGACCGCGAGCATACGGGCGGAGAACTCATCGAAAATGCCCGAAGCGGCAACGGCGGCGGGGAACGGTTCGCCGTTATGCAGGGATGATTTACACAGCTCTATACCCCGGCGCGCGGCGGTATCAGAGCACAGTTCACCCGCCAGCTCCAGCGACCTGTCGGTATCAAGCCCGCTCGTCATTGACATTGCCATAGCGCCCGCGAACCGCGCCGCCGCGACGCTTTTGCCCACGCTCCCCCGCCGGACAAGGGCGACGCCGAGGATAACCGCGATAACGGCGGCGGCTGCTGCTGCCGGCAGCAGCCATGCGATATTCGCGCCGATAAAACGCCCCGCGTCGGTCAGCGCGCGCGCGGCGCCGCTCTGACTCAAGCCGAGCTGTCGGGAAATGTCGTCGAAAACAGGCAATACGCGCGTGACAAGTATAAACGCCACCGCGAGCATCAACGCGGCGAGCGCGCCGGGATACACAACCGCCGAGCGCACCGCGCGTTTAAGACGCCCGCGTCCGTCATAATATTCGGACAGCGAAGCGAACACTTCTTCAAGCCGTCCCGACGCCTCGCCGACGGCAAGCATGTCGAGCATATATTTGGGGAACGCGGGGGTTTGCGACATCGCATCGTAAAAAGGCATCCCGCTCTCAAGCCGTGCGGCGACATCGTTTAAAGTTTTTGAGTGCCGGCGGTCAGGCTCGTCGGCGGCGAGCATCGCCATGCCGTCGGCGGCGGGTATACCGGCGCGGAAGAGCAGCGCAAGCTCGTAAGTGAGCGAGGACAGATAGGCGTCGTCGAAAACGCGTTGTTTAAATACGCCGGAGGTCGTCTTTTTTATGTTAATAGACATATTTTGCCGCATAATTTGTGCCGTCGCCGATATATTTCATTATCGACGGATTTTCTTTCGAGGTCGAAGCGTAGGTCGGGTCCATCAGCTTCCATTTATCGCCGTCGAAGCTTATCATGGCGTTTATCCATCCGGTTTCGGCAGTGTGGATGTTGATCCAGGCGTGGTAAACGTCGCCGGTATAACCGAAAATCAGCTTGCTGGGTATACCTAAGCTGCGCAGCATCGCCGACATCAGCGACGCGTAATCGAAGCAGATCCCCTTTTTATTTGCTATTAATTTTTCAAGGTCAGGGACATGGCTTGCGGACGCGGCGGTCAGCTTTGCAGCCAGCTCCTTGTCGTAGCTGATGTTGTTTATCACATAATAGTAAATCGCGGAGATTTTATCCAGAGCGCCGTCCATGCCGCGGGTCAGATGTGCCGCAAGTTTGGCGGCTTTTGACGCGCCGCTGTAGTTCACATAATAATTCGGGTATAAAAACGCGGTGAATTCGTTTTTCAAGGCGACGCTGAACTGCGCGGAAAGCATCGCGGCGTATTTGTTGCCGCCGCGCGGCTCGTAGAGCGTGACGGTATAGCTCCCGCTGCCTTCGGAGAGCGGGAAGGCACGATAACCACCCGCGGCTCCGAGCATATAATCGTAATACACGCCGCCGGGCGAGATAACGCGCACCACATAAGCCTTGTCCGCGGCTCCATCGAATTTCAACATCACATAGCCTTCGGAGCAGTTTGAATAATCGATTACGGATGTGCCGGCTGTTTTAACATATGTACCGGGCGCGGAAGGCATGGGCAGCCCCGCGATGTCGGGCGACGCAAAGACGGCGGCTTCATCGAGCGGAGCGGATTCGGGCGGCTTTATCTCCGGCGCTTTTGTCGCGGCGGGTTTGACCTCCGGCGCTTTTGTCACCGGGATTCGCGTTTCCGGCGCGACGGTAGTTTCGGGCGACATGGTTTCCGGCGCGGCGGTTTCGGGCGCTTTTGTTTCGGGAGGCTTGGTTTCGAGCGCCGTATCAGGTATAGCGGTGCCGGACGTATTGGTTTCGCTCCCCGCATTTTCTTCAGCGTTAATATCACCGATATTATCGGTTGAAACTGTATCCGGGAGCGAAGTTCCCGCGTTCGCAGGCACAGCGTCATAATCCTCACCTGACCGTGCGCACGACGAAAGTATAAATATAATTATAATAAAAAGGTTAATAAATTTTTTAAATCGCATAAAATATCAATATAATGTAACGGAGTACGGTCGCTATCACGCAACATTTATAAGTAGATATTATTGGATGTTGCCATTATTTGCGGTTCCAAGGGGAACTTTTCCCCGTAGACAACTTTTATTCGAAAGAAAAGTTGTCTATAGCGGGACAGCTCGAGGGCAGCGCCTCGATCGCGTCCCCGTACCCCCGTACCCTGTTCAGCGTTTGTTTTCGGTTGCGGAAACGCGCACCGCTTGCACGACATAGCGTTCGGTTTGCTCGGATATGGAGCAGGTCGCCAGCGTCAACAGCTTATCGCCGGCACCGGGCGCGGTCCCGCGCAGACGCGCGGCAACGTCGCGGAATTTGTTTATGTAATCCGTAAAATCCTTATCACCGGTGAATTCGACGCGGTTGAAACCGGAGTACATCGAGGAGGTGTAGGCGGCGTAAACCTGATACACATAGGTGTATTCGGGCGTGTATATATAAATGTAGGGATTTTTATCAAAAAAGTCGGGCTTAAGATAGTTTTCAAGGTCGTGGAACATAATGCTGTAACCCGCACGGTGCCCGTAAATCACGATGTTGCGCGCGCTGTCAAGGTCGCCTGTTCGATAATCGGCGAAGATAGCGCCCAGAGTGAGCTTGTTTCCGTAAATATTGTGGTTCAGATAGTAATCGTTGTCCTCGCCCCTCACGACGGGGTAGTTTATGGTGGTGCGCCCTATTTTTATCCAGCAGTAAAAATCTTTATACGTCGTGCGCAGCCGCTCGAGCTGGTCGATAAAGTCCGCAAAAGTATAAACCGCCGACGCGGGTTTAGCCGTTGTCATCGCTTCGGTTACAGCCGTTACCGCCGCCGTGCCCGTATCGTCTGACGTCACAGCGTCGGTTTCCGCCGGCGGATCGGAATTTGTTTGCGGCGCGACTATATCGGGTGTGCCGGGATCGGGCAAGTCGGCGTCATTCGGAGCTATGAAACCGGAATAAGCGTCCAGCCCTTTTTGATAATCGACATAATCACGGACAGACAGGAAAATCCTGAATACAAACGCGCAGAACAATAAAGCCGCAAGCCCCGCGACAATCGCGCCATACCATATTTTTGTTTTTTTTCGCGGTGTTCTTTTACCGCGCAGCGGAATATTATACCGTGAAGGCTCTTTGTTTTGTTTATCCGGCATGTTTTTGTGCAATTCCATTTAATATATTCTTCCAGAAAACATTTTACAGCAAAATGCGGGTGGTGTCAAGTGCTTTGCCGCGGTAAAAAAGCCACGACTGTCATGCAGAGGTAAAATAACCGGAAAAAGTTAAGTGAAAACGGGCTTTTCATCGGTGACTTTGTTATATAATTATTTCTTTTACAATATTGCACTTGACAATTACCATTTTTTATTATAAAATTAGAATCAGCTACAGGCATGTATTGTATCTGTTAGGAACTGATGCGAAAACTGTATATCAAAACCAAATTTATTTAAGGAGGTGACGGGCGCGGATTATATTAGCGTGCTCACAAAAATCGTTCTTTAAGCGGAATAACCGTTAAAAGAATCAACCGCTTCGACTTCGGGGCAATCGACAAACGGCAAATCCTAACCCCCGCAAAAGAGTATGAATGACCGCAATGTTATTTATATCTCTTGTTTACTACTTAATGAAGGGACAAAATAAATTGTCCCGGTTAAAAAGGCAAACCCGGCGAAAGCCGGCGACGCAAAGTTATGGAGCCTAACGCGGCGCAAACCGCCATGGCAGTCCGGCTGCAACAAATTCATTAAAAATGAATGATAAACGGCAAACCCGCCGAAAGGCGAGGACGCAAAGTTTTTAAAACCTAAAACAGCGTCGCTCATAACAATCGCGTGAGCCGCTATAATGGCAGTCCAGCCGACATATCATTCATTTCCGGCTTATAAAATCAGGATAGAGGGCAAACCCGGCGAAAACCGGCGACGCAAAGCTTTAAGGAGCCTTCAATACGCCGCGGAACGGTTATCCGCGCGTATTACGGCAGTCCGGCTACACATCCGCTGCAATTCTGATTTTTAGGAGAGATGAATCTTGTTGAACATTAAAACACGCAAGAAGAGATTTCTTGCATTAATTTTAGCGATACTCACCGTTACGGCAATGTTTGCCTCCGCGTTCCCGGTGATGGCGGAACCGGCGGAGGAAGATAACGCCGTAAGTGATAACTTCAATAGTTTAGTTGATTTACAAGGAGATAAAAGTGCCGAACCATGGGACGGCAGCAAATATCCAATCGGAGGGGAAAATAAATATCATACCCAATGCGGACATGACCATAATGTTCGTACTTTCGAAGAAAACGGACAGTGGTATATAGAAGCTACTCCGGCAGAAGGATATGAATTTCGCAGAAGCGAAGCTGGTAATGATAATGGCAATGCAAATCTTAATTTTTGGTGTATACCTGTAAATGTACAAACACTCACCATTAACAAATCATGGGCGAATGACACCGAGAGCTTGCGCGGTGCGGTGACTTTTAGAATTATCGGTCAATCTGGAGGAAAGGTTATTTCAACCAATGATGTTGGAATTTCATCCGGCACAGGTAACACTTGGTCAACATCAATTACACTGCCAAAGTATAACAAAAATAAAATTATCTCGTATACAATCGAAGAAATAAGCCAACCGGAAAATTACGAACATGGTGGAGCGCAGACAATATCGTTTGCCGGCAGCACCGCTTCTGTGAGTTTTACTAACACCTATACAGGTGCGATGAACACTTCGTATTCTGTCACTAAGACATGGGTGGACGGCGGCACGGCGCACACGACCGGTGAAGTAGGAGCGCTGTTCACACTAAAAAAGACTGTTGACGGCGTAACATCCGATGTTTCCGGCGTTACACAGAGCGTTTTAGGCAGCGGCAGCAGCTTCACGGTAACGTGGGAAAACCTGCCGTTATATGAGGGCGGTAAACCGGTGACATATTCGGCAACAGAAGCTTTTGTCCCCGGATATACATCTGACCAAAACGGTAATGCGTTTACCAACACGCTAACGCAGGTTTCCAGAACTGTCAATGTGACTAAGAACTGGGCGAATGATATCCCGAGCCTGCGCGGCGAATCGGTATCCTTCACCATTACCGGTGATAACGGCAGTTCATATGACCTTACGTTGTCAGCCGTAGAGGGAAATACATGGTCGGGTACCACAACCATGCCAAAGTATAACAATCTCGGCGGGGAAATTATTTACACAATCGCAGAGAACGCTGTTGCAGGTTATTCTTCTGCGGGCGGCGGAACGCTTACCTTCACAGGTGACACCGCTAATGCGAATTTCACCAATACATACAACGGCGAAACAACCACATCGTATTCCGTCACTAAAACATGGGTCGACGGCGGTGTAGAGCACACAACCGATGAGGTTGCGGGTCTGTTCACGCTGTATAAAAACGGGAGCGAAATGGCTGCGACTCCGACTGTCACAGACAGCGGCAGCTACTTCGAAGTTACATGGAAAAACCTACCCATATACGAAAACTTCAATACGGTCACATATTCGGCAGCAGAGACTAATGTACCTGCCGGTTATACATCGTCAGGCGGCGGTACTGCGTTCACGAACACAAAGAATCAAGAATACGGCACAATTACCGTCACCAAGAATTGGGCGAACGATAATTTAGGGCTGACTCGCGGCGCGGTAACTTTTTCAGTCACCGATGGTAACGGTTATAATGATACTCTCAAGCTCGACGGTATTTTCACAAATAAAGGTAAGTTTAAAAACCTGCCCAAGTATGATGATAACGGAAACATTATCACCTATACTGTCACGGAAACCGGCTATCCGGCAAACTATAACCCCAGCGCGCCGGTGGAGGTCAGCTTTGCTGCCGGAAACACCGCTAACGCTGCATTTACAAACACTTATAGTCCCGATAAAGTAACGGTGAATGTAAAAAAGGTGTGGCTTGACGGAAACAATGCCGATGGCAAACGCCCCGGTTCTGTCACCGTTAGTGTATCGAACGGTTTAACAAAAGCCGGAACAATAACCTTAAACGAGGGGAATAACTGGACCGGCTCGATAGAACTTCCGCGCAAAATCTTAGGTATTACAATTAATTATTCTATAACAGAAGATTCTGTTTCGGGCTATTCGTCAAAGGTTGTTGGTTCAAACAATTCATTTACTATCACCAATACGCTGATGGGAACCATCACAGCTACAAAGGTATGGGATGATAATTACAACGGTTGGTCGATATTAAAACGTCCGACGGTTGTCACCCTCACGCTGACAGGCGGCAGCAAGACATACGAAAAGCTTATCGCAAGCCTTGGCTCCAACACCTATTCTGTAGATTTTCATGTGCCGTTATACGGCTCTGACGGTCAAAAGATTGATTATACCGTCGATGAAAGGATTGTGTGGGACATACCGGAATCATCAGGCAAATACGAAAAGATAATTGATCAGGATACCTTCACAGTCACAAACAGGCTCATAAAACAAGACGAGTTTGCCGATTTTACGGTGAACAAGGAATGGAATTTAGGCAGCTACGGTAAAATGGTCGACGTGCAGATCACCCTCACCGGACATTATTCGGAAGGTGGTGTATACGGAACACCTGTTACACAGACTCTCACTGCCGGTGCAAGCTCCGTCACCTTTAAAAACCTGACGGTTTACGATAGCGAGTCAAAGCAGACAATCGCCTACACAGTGTCCGAAACGATTCCGGGCGAAAATGCGAATTTGTTTGAAAAACAAATCACCGATTTCGATGAAAATAACACTGCTACAATCACGAATACTTACACTGCCACCGACATCACCATCACCAAAACATGGAAAGACGAAGGCAAAGCCGACAAGCGTCCGGGCAGCATTACGGCAACGCTTTACCGCAGGGTAAAAGCGGATGAAGTCGTTCCCACGCTCGCGGCAGCCGAAGGAACCTTCTCGCAGGCAGTCACCCTCACAGCAAGCGAGGGTTGGACGACGACAGTGGGCGGGCTTGACCGCTTCGATGGAAACGGCAACGAATACGAGTATTATGTGGAAGAAAACGATGTTCCCAAATACTACACCGCATCCAGCGCAGGACTTGAAATAACCAATACTTATAATGGAATTTCGATTCCTGTAAGCAAAGTTTGGAGCGGCGTTCCGAACGGCGTGGAAACACCCGCGTCGGTTGTTGTCCATCTCTATAAAGAATCCGTAGATGCCGGTGCGGAAGCAGAATTGCTCGACAGCGTAACGCTCAGCGCCCAAAATAACTGGAAACATATCTTTGGTCCGTATGCGATCAATGAGGGTGCGCGTTATTTTGTTACCGAAGAGCCTGTACAGGGCTATAAGACCGATATTAACGAAGGGCAAAACGCCTTCACAATCACAAACACCTACCTATACCCGATCCAAACCGCGAACTTCACTGTTTCAAAGCAATGGGCGGGGTATAGCGACATAGGAGTGCGCCCGGCGTCAGTCACGGTGCAGCTCCTGCAAAACAACGCTCCCCTCGGCAGCCCGGTGACGCTTTCCGCCGCCGGCGGCTGGACATATGTATGGAACAATGTACCGCTTAACAACGATAAGGGTCAAAACTACACCTACAATGTAGTCGAAAACAACGTGCCTTTCAATTACGCGGTATCTTACGGACGCACGGGCAACACCTTCACAGTGGTAAACAGCTACACGGTGCCCCCTGTGTATCCTCCTGTGTATCCGCCTGTCAACCCGCCGGTCGAACCGCCCGTTAACCCGCCGGTAATTCCGCCGGTTAACCCGCCGGTA
>DHAH01000105.1:0-4646 GCA_002397345.1 Clostridiales bacterium UBA4959 | reverse complement strand
ATTACACCACCCGTAACGCCTACCCCCGAACCTGCGCCCGAGCCGGAAACTCCCGTAACTCCCCAGCCGCCCGTTGAGGAAATAGCTCCTCCGCAGGTGCCGATGGGCGGAGGGACTCCCGCTCCCGCCGACAAGAACGAGGCTATAGAGGAAATCAATCCCCCCACAGTTCCGCTTGTCCCCGCCCCTCAGACAGGCGCGGATAATCTGCCGTATATCATAGCGGATACCTTCGCTGTGCTGGCGGCAGGTCTGCTCGCCGGAATTGTCACCCTGAAAAAAGTCAGGGAGAGAAGATAAATCATAAAAAGGGTTTTAAAGCCTTTTGAAAATCAAAGCCCGCGCGATGTGCGCGGGCTTTGATTATTGCGCTTGACAAGCGCGATAAACCATTGTATAATAAATGAATAATTTAAATAATTACGGACGGTTTAAAATGGAGAGAAGAAGAGCGCGCGAGCTTGCGCTCGAGCTGATTTTCGAGCTTGAATTCAGCCCGGAGCTCGATGTGGAAATTTTATACGAAAACGCGCTCGAATGCAGGGAGTTTGAGGACGACGGATATATTCGCGAGGTATTGTATACCGTCGCCGACCACAAGAGTGAGATCGATGCAAAAATATCCGCGAACTCGGTCGGCTGGTCGCTTTCCCGCATATCAAAAGCGTCGCTGGCTATCATGCGGCTCAGCGTGTGCGAGATGCTGTATATGAGCGACATACCCTTTACGGTTTCGATAAACGAGGCTGTGGAGCTTGCCAAAAAATATGACCATGATAAAGCACCCGCGTTTATCAACGGCATACTCAATAAAATCGCCGAAACGGAAGGCGTGAAGGGCCGCGATGCCTGATTTTATCGGGTTTGACACAAGCAACTACACTACTTCCGCCGCTGTTGTGGGACGCGGCTCCGACGGTAAAACTGACCGCAACGCGCCGTTTATAATTTTAAATGAACGCATACCGCTCGAGGTCGCGGAGGGCGGACGCGGTCTGCGCCAGAGCGACGCGCTGTTTGCCCATACCGTGAATATGCCAAAGCTGACAACGAAGCTGGGTGCCGTCAAACTTGGCGGCGGTACGGAGGCGGTCGGCTGCTCGGTTTCGCCGCGCGATGTCGCCGGCTCGTATATGCCCTGCTTTTTGGCGGGGATAGCGGCGGCGAGCACGTGCGCCGACCTCCTCGGCGTGCCGCTGTACAAATTCAGCCATCAGGCGGGGCATATCGCGGCGGCGTTATACGGCTGCGGTAAGCTTTCGTTGTGGCGGGACGGCGGCGAATTTTTGGCGTGGCACGTTTCGGGCGGCACAACCGAGCTGCTGCATGTGAAAAACCGCGTGATCGAGCAGTTGGGCAGTACGCTCGACATCAGCGCGGGAAAGGCGATCGACCGGATCGGCGTGACGCTGGGTTTACACTTCCCGTGCGGCGCGCAGCTTGAAAAATTAGCCGAGCGCGGAGAGCTGGGCGGAGCGCCGATCAAGACCAGCGTATCCGGCTGTGATTTCAACCTCTCGGGACTGGAAAATAAAGCGGCGGAGCTGCTCGCGCGGGGCAAAGAACCTTCCGACGTCGCGCTTTTCACGCTGGAATTCATCATACGCACGCTTATCGCCGCTACCGAAAACGCGGCGGCTCGTTTCTCCGGGCTGCCCCTCATCTGCGCCGGGGGAGTAATGAGCAACAAACGTGTTGCGCAGGCGTTTCACCGGAATTTCGAGGCGAGTTTCGCCCCGCCGGAATTGTCGTGCGACAACGCCGCCGGGATTGCGCTGCTCACAGAAATGGGACACACCGGGGAGATAAAATATGACTGAAAATTTCAAGCCCGGTATCCTGACCGTCACACAGGTAAATGAATATATAAAGGTGCTGTTCGAGGGCGAGCCGCTTCTTTCCGATATGCTGGTGAAGGGCGAAATCTCGAATTTTACAAACCATCGCACCGGTCATTTTTATTTTACACTGAAGGACGAAACAAGCGCGATCAAGGCTGTTATGTTCCGCAGCGCGGCGTCGCGGCTGCGCTTTTTACCCGAAAACGGTATGAAGGTCACCGCGCACGGGCGCGTGTCGGCGTTTGTGCGCGACGGTCAATATCAAATCTACTGCGAAAATCTCGAGCCTGACGGCGTCGGCTCGCTTTATGTGGCGTATGAGCAGCTTAAATCGCGGCTGCAAGCCGAAGGCTTGTTCGCCGAAAGCCGCAAACACCCGCTGCCGAAGATACCGACGCGCGTCGGTATTATCACCTCGCCGACCGGCGCGGCGGTGCGCGACATGATAAACATCACAAAACGGCGCTTCCCGTTCGCGGAGTTGATACTGTACCCGTCGCTTGTTCAGGGCGAGGGCGCGGCGGCGCAGCTTGTAGAGGGCATCGAGTTTTTCAGCCGCACACGCCGCGCGGATGTGGTTATAATCGGGCGGGGCGGCGGCTCGATAGAAGATTTATGGGCGTTTAACGACGAAAAGCTGGCGCGGGCGGTCGCTGCTTGCCCTATTCCGGTGATTTCGGCGGTCGGTCATGAAACCGACTTCACCATCATCGACTTCGCGGCGGACAAACGCGCGCCCACGCCCTCGGCGGCGGCGGAGCTTGCGGTGCCCGACACCGCCGAGCTGCGCCACAAGATACAAAATATTATCGGGCGCATGGAGCTGCTGCTGTCGAAGCGCATCGAGCGCGACCGCGCGCGATTAAAACTGTCGTCCGAGCGGCGGGTACTTAAAATGCCGACCGCGGCGCTTGATGATAAGCGTATGGCGCTGCTGTCAGCCGAAAAACGCCTGGAGGGCGCGGCTATGCTGCTCATTTCCCGGCGGCGGAATGTGTTCGACGGATACAGTGTCAAGCTCGAGGGCGTGATGAGCCGTTTAATCGCGGCGAAACGGAACGAGTTCACGCACGCGGTCGCGTCGCTTGACGCGCTAAACCCCATGAAAACGATCGCGCGCGGCTACAGCGCGGTGTTCGACCACGACGGTGCGGTGATTAAAAGCGTACGGCAGATCAAGGTCGGCTCGAAGCTGCGCTTCCGCGTTTCGGACGGCACGGTTGACGGTACGGTGACGAAAATTACAAATGATGAGGGATAAAAATTCATGAACACACAAAATGTCACGTTTGAGAGCGCGCTCGGACGGCTGGAGGAGATTGTCCGCGCGCTTGAAGGGGGCGCGGCGCCGCTGGACGAATCGCTGTCGATGTTCGAGGAAGGCGTTGCGCTGGTAAAAATCTGTACCGAGCGGCTGGACAACGCGGAGCAAAAGATAAAGGTTTTAGTGAAAAACAAGGACGGTACATACGATGAAAAGCCTTTCGCGGCAGTTGAGTGAGGTTTCACAACTGGTCGGAAATGCTTTGGCAGACTTTCTGACGAGGTATAACGATCCGGATTTTCCGGAGCTGTATAACGCGATGGTTTACACGGTATCGTCGGGCGGTAAGCGCATCAGACCGTTTTTGACGCTCGGTTTCTGCCGTTTGTTCGGCGGGTCGGACGACGACGCGCTGCCTTTCGCCTGCGCGGTGGAAGCGGTGCATAATTATTCGCTCATTCACGACGATCTGCCCTGTATGGATGACGACGATATACGGCGGGGCAAGCCGTCCTGCCATATCGCGTTTGGAGAGGCGACGGCGCTGCTCGCGGGCGACGCGCTGCTCACCGCCGCGTTCGAGATTATCGCGGAAAGCACAGCGAACGACGCGGCGAAGTTGCAAGCTGTGAAGCTGCTTGCGGAGTGCGCCGGCGCGTCGGGTATGATAGGCGGTCAGCAGCTTGATTTAAAGGAAGAACTGTCCGACAGCGCGAAATTTACGAAGATGAACCTGCTCAAAACCGGAGCGCTGATCCGAGCAGCGTGTCTTTTAGGTTGCATAGCGGTGGGACTGACCAAAGAGGATGCACGCTGGTCGGCGGCGCAAACATTCGCTGAACGGCTGGGACTGGCGTTTCAGTTGACCGACGATCTGCTTGACCGTGGCACCGAGGACGAAAAAACCACATATTTGTCGTTTATGACGCCCGAAGAAGCGCGCATATATGCTAAAACGCTGACCGACGAAGCCGCGGACGCCGTCGCACAATATGACACGGATGGGATATTGCGCCTTTTCACCGAATATATTCGTAACAGAACGCTATAAAATAACCATAAAAAAGTGAATAATCGGCATGGAAATAATTAATAATTATCCCTTGATTTGTGCGGTGACCGCGTGGTTGTCCGCACAGCTTATAAAATTTGCCATTGTCAGCATACGCGGGCAGAAATTTAATTTCGTCGTGCTGCTCCAATCAGGCGGAATGCCAAGCTCTCATACGGCGACGGTCTGTTCGCTGGCGGTTTCGGTGGGTTTCCAGCAGGGCTTCGCAAGCGAGGTGTTCGCGATTTCCGCCATACTTTCGTTTATCGTTATGTACGACGCCGCGGGCGTGCGACGCGCTGCCGGAGAGCAGGCAAAACGCATCAACATGCTGACACAGGAATGGGACGACTCGGAATACGAAACGCCGGAGCAACTTAAAGAACGGCTGGGTCACACTCCGCTTGAGGTGCTTGGCGGAGCGCTGCTCGGTATACTTATCCCTATAATTTTATATAATAGTTAATGTGAAAAAATCGAATTTTACAGG
>DHAH01000073.1:4541-6791 GCA_002397345.1 Clostridiales bacterium UBA4959 | reverse complement strand
GCGCTGGTCCTAATGGCGATAGGCTATTTTCTGAAGCTTCCCGACTGGGTTCTGACCGTGATTTTTGTGGCGGGGCTCGCCGCGGGATTTTTGACGGTGTCCGTTATAGACAGAAAAATTATCAAAAACAAGGGCTTAGTCCCAAAAATGAATAAAATTATTCCGGAGGATAATAAAAATGAGTAAAGTAACAGTTGTGACGTCGCAGAATTTTAAAGAATTTACCGAAAAGGGCGTGTCGGTCGTCGATTATTGGGCGAGCTGGTGCGGCCCGTGCAAAATGCTTGCCCCCGTTTTGGAGCAGGTGGCCGAGCAAATGCCCGAAGTAAAAATCGGAAAAGCAAACGTGGACGACGAAAAAGCCCTCGCGCAGGCCGCAGAGGTGCAGGCAATCCCCAACGTCTGCGTTTATAAGGACGGCAAACTCGCCGAAAGAATGGTCGGGGTACAACCGATAAACACCATTATAGCGACGATTAAAAAACATTTGTGAGGTGAAAAATGATAGACCTTAAAACTCTCGCGGCGTGCGACAAGGAGCTTTATGAGGCTTACAGGCTGGAACTTAAACGCCAGCGCCAGAACATCGAGCTGATTGCGAGCGAAAACTTCGCCTCGCCGGCCGTACTGGCCGCTATGGGCAGCCACCTGACGAATAAATACGCCGAAGGCTACCCCGCGGGCAGGTATTACGGCGGCTGCGAATTTGTGGACATAGCCGAAAACCTCGCGCGCGACAGGGCGAAAGCGCTTTTCGGCGCCGAGCACGCCAACGTCCAGCCGCACTGCGGAGCCAACGCCAACACGGCGGTTTACCTTGCGTTTTTGAAGCCGGGCGACACGATTATGGCGATGAACCTTTCGCACGGCGGGCACCTTTCGCACGGAAGCCCCGTCAACATTTCGGGAAAATATTTTCACATAGTGCCGTACGGCGTAAGCGAAAAAACCGAAACCATCGATTACGACGAGCTGGAAAAAATAGCTCGCGAAAACAACCCCAAGATAATCGTCGCCGGCGCCAGCGCTTACCCGCGTTTTATCGACTTTAAGCGTTTCCGCGAAATAACCGACGCCGTGGGGGCCATTCTGATGGTGGACATGGCTCATATAGCGGGTCTGGTGGCGGCGGGATTACACCCAAGCCCCGTGCCTTATGCCGACGTGGTGACGAGCACGACGCACAAAACCCTGCGCGGCCCGCGCGGCGGCATGATTTTGTGCAAGCAGCAATGGGCTAAAAAAATAGACAGCGCGGTGTTCCCCGGCACGCAGGGCGGCCCGCTGATGCACATCATCGCAGCTAAGGCGATATGCTTCGGCGAAGCGCTGCGGCCCGAGTTTAAAACGTATCAGGCGCAGATCGTCAAAAATGCCGCGACGCTTGCCGATTCGCTGATAAAAGAAGGGTTCGATCTTGTCTCCGGCGGTACCGACAACCACCTGATGCTCATCGATCTCCGCAAGGACGGCATTACGGGCAAAGAGCTTGAACATCGGCTCGACGAGGTTTATATCACCGTAAATAAAAACGCCGTGCCCGGCGATCCGCAAAGCCCGTTTATCACAAGCGGTATCCGCATCGGTACGCCGGCTGTGACGACGCGCGGTCTTGTCGAGGACGACATGGTAACGCTCGCGCACCTCATTAGGCTCACCGCCTTCGATTTCGAGGCGAGCGCCGACCACATCCGCGCCGAAGTAGGCAAAATCTGCGATAAATATAAGCTGTATTTCTAACTGGGACGGGGGAACGGGGGAACGAGAGAACGAGAGAACGTTGGGGGACCATAAGATGGTCCCCCAGACCCCCTGCAAATAAAAAATGGATTTTTAAATTTGGTGCATCATCCGATAATACCTCGAATATGTGGCAATGACCGCCGCTAGCATGGGTTTTTCGCACATGTAAGCGGTTCGTTTTTTATCGTTGCAATAATAACGGCGGGGGCAAGCCCCCGCCCTACCATGTGGGGGGGTATCACACAGGTATGTGGGGGTGTATCACACGGGCATGTGGGGGGGGCGTATCACGGGTACAAAAAATGTGCCACCCATATGGATGGCACATTTAATATATCTTTTACCCGATATTGTTGGGGTCTGAATGTATTTTGGGTCAATGATGGCACATCATCTATATTTTTTCCCCATCATTGCGGGGGTCTGGGGGAGGTTGGCGTGCGCACACGCTAACACCCCCCAAGCAACCCCGCACCCCCCGACCCCCAACTCCCTCTTTTTTTTTTT
>DHAH01000073.1:3185-4467 GCA_002397345.1 Clostridiales bacterium UBA4959 | reverse complement strand
GTACCCCCGTACCCCCGTACCCCGTATCCTCGTTTTACTTTCTCTTTTTGAGCACTGCTATCGTCACGCAGGCGGCTGCGAGGAGCGTAGCGGAAATGGCGATACCGAAATCGGCGGTTGCCGGAGCATTGGTCTGGGTTTCACCGGAACCGGTGACAGCGCCTTCGGCTGCAGCGGCGGCGGCAGCTTCCTCAACTTCACGTTCGGCGAGCGGTTTTATAACCACCAGCGGGAAGGAGGCCGCTTTACCTTCGCCCACATCCAAACCCGCGGGCCCGAACGCGAGATAATCTAATTTCACTTCGACTTCCTCGTCGGGCGAATCGATGAACATATATATACGGAAGTGGTTTAATCTTGTGTAATCGCAGTTCATGCCGTCGAGCGGAATTTCGATGTAATTCCAGCCGGTCTGTAAATCAAGCGTATCAACCAGCACAGAATCTTCTTCGGCATCAGGGATATATTTAGAGCCGAACTCTACTTGTCCCACGTCGGGTGTGGTTGTATACTTGTCCATATCGGAAACATAAATGCCTATGTATGCGCTCTCATATTTGGAAACGTCAATCGGAGTGCCCCAGGAGTTGTCAAGAGCCGCGACACTGCTGCCCTTAACATTGGCTTTGTAGGTCTTAATATCCGGCTTCACTATTTCTGCGGAGGGTTTTTCCGGGACCGCCCAATCGGTTTTAGCCAGTACTGTCTTGTCGTCTTTGTCATTGCCGACCGCGATATAGTCGAGCACCGAGCAGTTCAGGCCGTCGGTGAACATGTAAAGACGGACAAAATTAAATTTAGTTAAGTCGCATCCGTTGCCGTCCGGAAGAAAATCGGAGATCGGTATAACAAATTCGTTCCAACCGTTTTTCCAGTCGAGATCATTCGGATTAACCCTTGATTCCTCAACGTCGGGGTTGCCGCTGCTGGTCAGCTCGAACTGTCCGTTGTTCAGTGTAAGACAGTTGTCCGCGTTGTCGAGATACATACGCAGATAAATATTTTCCATACCCGAAATATCCATGGGCTGGTCGAGTTTCACTTCGAAACCCATGGTACCGGAATCGTCCCAATCTCTTTTTTCGATTTTTTCGGCTGTGCTGCCACCGAGCTTGGTGATAGCGCTGGCGTTCATCGCGAGTATAAATACCGATAACACCAAAACCGATATAATACGCAGTGATTTTTTCATAAATTGGCTCCTCTAAATTGTTTTAATTGATTCGAAAACCTTATATATAATTTACTAAATATCTGTGAACATTAATACGTGTTTTATTGT
>DHAH01000073.1:0-3070 GCA_002397345.1 Clostridiales bacterium UBA4959 | reverse complement strand
TACATTAATACGTGTTTTATTGTACTATTTGTTAATTATACTTTAAAATCAATTGTTTTAATAAATAAACTAAACAATACCATAAATATAATTAAGCAGAGCATTTGGGGACGTTACCCAAATGTTTCATATAACAATCCGCCGGCACCTTTTTATCACAAAAAACGGCGCCGGCGGACAAATATAACTTCATAATTAAAACGTCAGAAAATCAATAAAAAGCCCAGTAAAAGCAACGTATTAAAATCGGCGCCCGATTCGAGCATCATGACAATCAGCACGATGAGCAGCAGGTCGTCGGTCCCCATTTTTTCTAATAAACCCGACAGCAAATCCGCGCTCGCGGCGCTGATTGTTCCCTGCTCCGGCTCTTTTCTTGGTATAAGGTTATCCCAGATTTTTCGCCTTCTGACTCTGGGGGGCGACGATGTATAACCGCCGCCCTGCGGGATTATATTGTGCATATTCGGCACGGGCAGCGGCAGGGTAACCTTTTCGCGCTGCGCCTTCTCATCGCCGCGATTTTGTCTGTTAAAATCCCGTGAAGCGGGCGTTTCATAGCCGGCGTCAGATTGCACTGCCGAAACTTCGTCTGAATTATCGAATAACACACCGCTGTAGTCCGGCGGCGGCGTGGACGACCGGCGTAACGAGGAACGCGTGTTCAATTCGGCTACCTCCTTGTTCAATCCAATATACCGCCGAGCAGTTTAGAAAGCTCTGTAAGATCGGTAAAACGCAGCAGTTTCAATACGCGTATAACAACGTCCGCCAGTTCGCGCCGCTCATCGTTCAAATAAGGCTTCAGCGCGCAAAGCAGTTGGATACGGTGCTCATCTTCTTCGTTCTCCTTGCCCTTTTTCTTTTTATAATGGTGCGCACCGCCGCGACTTACGCCGCCGACTTCGCTGCTTTCCTCATCGTGACCTTCATCATGACGGGCTTCGCCGCTTTCTTCGCCCTGGACTTCGTGATAAAAACGTGGCTCGCCGTCGTTATAATTAAACGCTTCTTCGCTGTAATTCGGTATTTCTTCATCCTTAGTTAAATTGCCGCCCTTCATTTCGCCCGCCAGCTTAAGTATCTTTTGCAGTGCTTCCGGATTGGCGAGTACTTTTTGCAGAAGTCCGGAAATATCGGAGACAGGTTCGCTCATTTTTATCACAGCCCCTTCAATTTATTTATCAGCATATCGAGTTTCGCCTGATCGATCTCGCCGCCCGCTGTCAGCTTCTCGGCGGTTTTCGCCAGTTCCCTTTCGTTCGCCGTTGCGATCTTGCGTTTTATGAACGATATATTATCAAGGACGCGCCTTTTTTGCTTTTCATCGGCGCCCGCCGCCTCGGCTAACATTTTCACCGCGTCGGCAAGCTGTCTTTCGTCCATTTTCTTGAGCTTCATTAATAATCCCGGATCTATATTCATCAAATAAAATTACCTCGCTCTCGCTTGTATTTGATAATATTATATGATACAATTATGATTGTGTCAGCTTTTGACCCATTTTTTATACGGGCGGACAATTCTATAAAACAATCAAACATTCGGAGGACTCCTTGACTAAGAACCATTACAGACTAACTACAATATCATGTTTTGTCGGCATTTTCGTTCAAGCCATAGTCACCAACCTGACCGCTATACTGTTCATCCCGATGATGGAGCTGTATTCGCTCTCGTATGTGCATCTCGGCATCCTTGTGGCTGTCAATTTCAGCACGCAGGTAGCCGCCGACATTATCTTCAGCGGACTTATCGACCGAATCGGGTTCAGGCGGCTGGTGCTGCCCTGCACGCTGGTGGCGTTCACCGGGCTGATATTATTCGGCATGACGCCGTATATATTCCCGCACGCCGTTTTCACGGGCATCGTGATCGCGACCGTGATATTCTCCTTCGCCAGCGGTCTGCTGGAGGTGCTGCTTTCGCCCATTATCGACGCGATACCCAACGAAAACAAAGGGCCGGCAATGGCTCTTATGCATTCATTTTATGCGTGGGGACAGGTCGCGACCATAATCATAACCACACTGTTCATCCGCATCGCGGGCAAAAGCATGTGGAACCTCATAGCGCTGTTTTGGGCTGCCGTGCCGCTCGCGGCGTTTGTGATGTTCAGCGCTTCGCCCTTCCCGCCCAATAAACATACCGAGGGCGGACACGCTGCCGTCCGCAAACAAATATTCTCGCCCGTCTATATCGCCGCGATCTTCGCCATCATGTTCGGGGGCGCGTCCGAGGTCGTGATGAACCAGTGGGCAAGCTCGTTCACCGAACGCGCGCTGAATCTGCCGAAAGTGACCGGCGATCTGCTCGGTATGTGCGGCTTTGCCGTGATGCTGGGGATCGGGCGCTCTTTATACGGTGTATTCGGCGCGAAGATAAATCTGCGGCGCGTTATGATGACCTCCGCCGCCGTCGCGATCCTGTGTTACTTAACTGTCGCGTTTTCGCCGTGGCCTGCCGTATCGCTTATCGCCTGCGCTGTCTGCGGGCTTGCGACCAGCCTGCTCTGGCCGGGCACGCTTGTGCTTGCCAGCGAGCGGTTCCCCGCCGCGGGCGCGTGGCTGTTCGCCGTACTCGCCGCCGCGGGCGACATCGGCGCGTCGTCTGGTTCCGCGCTGACGGGAGTGGTCGTGGACGCGGCGCGCTCCTCCTCCGCCGAGGAAGCCGCTATACGCACCGGGCTGGGGTTTGCCGTGATATTCCCGATCGGCGCGCTGATCGCGCTGTTTGCGATGCGAGCGAAAAAAGATTGTAAGTGTCAATCCTTGTAGGGAGCGCCACCCTCGGCGCTCCGTCATACAGCTTGAAAAAAGAATAATTTTAAATTATTTACAACTATTTATTGAATTTACAGCGTTGTCAGGCTACAATATATACCATGAACTATAATAAATCAGTTCATGGCGGATATTAAGAAAAAGGAGATATATATAATGAGTAACGAATCGTGTCCCAGCGATTTCATGTTCTCGCATGAAGTGCAGAACATGTGCAAAGTTGCGAAGGGCCCCAACCACGGTCCGGCTCCCATCCCCGAGGAGGGAAAGTGGGTCAAAGCCAAGCA
>DHAH01000061.1:11599-13493 GCA_002397345.1 Clostridiales bacterium UBA4959 | reverse complement strand
ATAGCCCCACTTCGCTAGAGCTTTTTAAATTATCTGCGAAAAATAAAGAAACAAAAAAGCCTAAAACAGCGGTTATAATGCCAATTAATATAGATTTTGTTATGGTTTTCATTTCTATATTTATAATAAAAAAGAATAATGTAAACCATATTGATAAAAAAATAAATATATTTATTATTACCAACATTTTAACTGTTGTCATATTTCTCCTGATTATTTTTAACAATGTATAAATTCAATATTATTTTATTTTATCTTCATTTTCATTTGTGGTATTTTTATGGTATTTTTTTATTTCCATAATAATTGCATCTATCCCTAAAACAATTAATATGGTTAAAAACATTCCCCAACCATAAATTGATGAAAATTCTCTTGTACCTGCAGTTGTATCCGCAAAGAATAGAACAGCAAAAAATCCGATTATTGCCACAACAAAACTTTTCAATAAAGATAATACTACCCTTATTATATTATTCATATCTCCCTTACCCTTTCGATGGTATAAACTGCGAGATTATACCCGCGACGTTGTGGATGGGCATGGTTTGCAGGACGATATGACCGGGGCCGGTGACGCGCGTGTTGAACAGCCCCTCGCCGCCGAACAGGGCGTTTTTGATGCCCGGCACGCTCTGTACCTCAATCGAGCAGGTCGCGTCCATCGCCGCGAGATAACCGGTATCTATTATCATCGACTGACCGGGCGCCAGATCGTAATCGACCGCAGAACCGTCTATTTCAAGGAACGCGATACCCGAGCCCGACAGTCGCTGCATTATAAAACCCTCTCCGCCGAAAAAGCCCGCGCCGAGCTTGCGCTGGAAGTGCACCGACAGCTCCACGCCCTGCTCCGACGCCAAAAACGCCGATTTCTGCGCGATTATATCGCGCCCGGATGTAATATTGAACGCGCGTATCGAACCGGGGAAGCTGGACGCGAAGGCTATCATACCGTGACCGCCCTGCGCGGTATAGCGGTTCTGGAACATCGCTTCACCCGCGAACATGCGTCCCAGCGCCTTGCCCAGCCCGCCGCCGGTGTTCGTTTCCATTTGCATATTGGGGCTCATCCAGCTCATCGAGCCGCGTTCGGTTATCATGGCTTCGCCGCCCTGCAGTTCGCAGATAACGACCGGCAGGTTGTCTCCGATTATTTGATATTTCATGCTGTCCGTGATGCCTTTCCATGTATAATTTTATCCATTATATCACAATTGCCGGTCGTATGCAATAATTTCCGCCCAAAATCAAACTGCGCTTGACAGGGCGCGGATATTTACATATAATTATAATAATTATTCAATTTTCTGCGAATTCAAAGCGGCAGGCTTAATAAATAAAATAAAGCTTACAATTATATAAACAAGGGAATACTATCACCATGAAAATCAACGAAAATTTCGCGCGCATGGCGCAGAATTACCTGTTCGCAGAGGTGAACAGCCGCGTAAAGGCATTCAAAGAAGCAAACCCCTCCGCGGATATAATCCGGCTGGGAATAGGCGACGTCACGCTGCCCCTCGCTCCCGCGGTTACGGGCGCCGCAAAATCCGCCGCCGACGAGCTGGGCGCCGCCGCGACCTTCCGCGGTTATCCGCCTTATGAAGGCTGGGATTTTCTCATCGAAGCGGTTCGCGGTTATTACGCTTCGTTCGGTGTGAAATTGAATCCCTCCGATATATTTATCAGCGACGGCGCGAAAAGCGACGCGGGCGATCTGCCCGACCTGTTCTCGTCCGACAACACCGTGCTGGTGCCCGACCCCGTCTATCCCGTCTATGTCGATTCCAACATAATGGGCGGCAGGCGCATTATATACACGCGCGGCAATAAAGATAACGGCTTTCTGCCCGCCCCGAGCGACATCGAGGGCGGCGATATCCCCGACAAG
>DHAH01000061.1:8634-11463 GCA_002397345.1 Clostridiales bacterium UBA4959 | reverse complement strand
AGGATGCTGTACGCCAACTATCCCAACAACCCCACCGGCGCGGTCTACACGCGCGACGGACTGCGCGAATGGGTCGATTACGCCAACGCTCACGGCGCTGTAATCGTGTTCGACGCCGCTTACGAGGCGTTTGTGTCCGACCCCGCGCTGCCGCGCAGCATTTTTGAAATCGAGGGTGCGCGGAGCTGCGCCATCGAGCTGTGCTCGCTGTCTAAAACCGCCGGATTCACCGGCATGCGCTGCGGTTATACGGTGATACCCTCCGAGCTGGAGCGCGGCGACGCTAATCTCAACCGCATGTGGCTGCGCCACCAGTCGACGAAGTTCAACGGCGTGTCGTATATCGTCCAGCGCGCGGCAGAAGCGGTGTTTACGCCCGAGGGCTTGGCGCAATGCCGCAGCTCAATCGAATATTACCGCGGTAACGCGAAAATAATCGCGCGGCTGCTCGACTCGCTGGGTATATATTACACCGGCGGTACAAATTCGCCCTACATATGGATGCGCTGCCCCGACGGGACCGGCTCGTGGGAGTTTTTCGACCGCCTGCTGGGTGAGGCAAACGTCGTCGGCACACCCGGCGCGGGCTTCGGACGCGAGGGCGAGGGTTATTTCCGCCTGACCGCGTTCGGCTCGCGCGAGCGCACGGAAGAAGCCGTGCAGCGCATGAAAAAGCTGCTTTAATAAATAAATTTGACAGGTTAAAATATATGATCAACACATTCAGCGGCATTAATATCACGTCGAAAAATCCCGAGGCAATGGTGCGGTTTTACACCAAAAAACTGGGCATACCGATTTTGGGCGACGACCCCGGTTTCGACGGCGTGGAGATAGGATTCAACGCCGATCATCCGCGCGTTTGGATTTGGGACGAAAACAAATGGGGAAAGGCGAATACCGGCGCGGTGACGCTTGTTTTCGGCTGCGACGACCATGATAAAACGTATAAAGAACTCATAAGTAAGGGCGTCGAGCTTGACCCGCCGAAAACCGCGGTATGGGGCGGCAAAGAAATGTATGTCAAAGACCCCGACGGAAATACGATTTTGATATTATAATCAAATGTTAAACAAATGGAGAAAACATTCGGATGAACAACAAGGTTGAATATTGGATTAATATTGCAGAATACGATTTACAAACAGCAAAAGCTTTGTTGAAAACATCAAGATTTTTATATGTCGGGTTTATGTGTCATCAGACAATCGAAAAAGCATTAAAAGCGTTAATCGCGCGCAATTGCGCTGAAGGTGAATTGCCGCCAAAAATACATGATCTTGTTAAATTAGCTGTTAAAGGCAACCTTTATAATATCATGACAGATAAACAGCAAGATTTTATTTATAAATTAAACCCATTGAATATAGATTCCCGTTATCCCGATTATGAATACAATATTACAGAAAGTATAACAGAAGAGTCATATGAGGAATTAATCGTTGAAACGGAGGAATTACTATGTTGGATAAAAGCACAGCTATAAATATAGCAAAAAAATATGCGGATATTGTAAGCAAAGAATTTTTTCCCTCTGCTGTCGTCGTTTTCGGTTCGTATATAAACGGCAATCCGCATGAAGACAGCGACATTGATGTGGGTGTTGTCTTTGACGGCTTTTCCGGAGACCGATGGGAAACAGCAACACGTTTGTGGAAACTACGTCATGAAATAAGTTTAGATATAGAACCGCACCTCCTTGATATAAAAAACGATAAAAGCGGTTTTACTGAACATGTGTTAAAAACAGGGCAGATTATTTACCGAAAGCAACATTAATATCATGTACCGCAGCTTATATTTTAAAATAATCCTTATATTCGTAGTATTTATGGTAACCGTAATGGCTGTGGTCGGTACGGTTTTGTTGAACAGCGTCTTCCATTATTACAACAAAGAATTTGTTAAACAGATGGGCGAGCAATTGTCGCCCGGCACGACGCTGCGCAACGATTTGGAAGCGAATCTGACCGGCGAAAATTTTGCCGAATCGCAAAAAGAAGTCCTTAAGGCGTATACTGCCCGGCTCGGTATCGATATTTACCGCAACTATTATATTTTAAGCGAAACCGGCGAATATCTCGCCGGTTCAAAAGATGCGCCCGACGACGGGCTGCCTGTCACCCATAACATGCTGACCGCAATGACGGGCGGCGACGGATACGAGCAGATCATCGGCGCGGAATTCACCGATTACGCTGTCGCCCTGAAAAACGGCGATAAATCGGATATTATCTATATCAAAGACACGCAGGATGAAATGCGCGATCTGTCGTCGCAGCTTTTTTCAATCATCCTCCAATCGGTGCTTTTCGGGCTGGTGATCGCCGTTATACTGTCGTTTTTCCTTGCCAAAGCGATTACGCAGCCGATACAGAACCTCACGCGCAGCGCACAGCTCATCGCGGTGGGGCAGTTTTCCGAGCGACTGGAAGTTGAGTCAAAGGACGAGATAGGTATCCTGACAGCGACGTTTAACAACATGCGCAATATACTTAAAAACACGCTTGCCGAGGTTGACGGCGAACGCCTTAAACTCGAAACCATTTTCACCTATTTAAAAGACGGCGTTATCGCGTTTGCCGAGGACGGTTCGGTTATCCAAATAAATAAAAGCGCAATTGATCTGTTCGGTGATGAATATAATCCCAAAACGTTTAATTTAAAACATATGATAAGCCTGTTCCACTTCGAATTTGCGCAGGCTTCAACCCATGACGACGAGGATGGACGCAGCTATATACTGCGCGATGTCGAGCTGGGAAATTACGCGCTCGACATCAATGTAGGCACGCTGCGCTATCAAATGGAATCCGCAGGTTCCATGGA
>DHAH01000061.1:7944-8422 GCA_002397345.1 Clostridiales bacterium UBA4959 | reverse complement strand
CACGAGCTGCGCACGCCGCTCACTGTTATAAAACTCGCGAACGAAACGCTCCTCACTACTCCGGACATGCCGGATGAGATGCGCGTGGAGTTCCTTGAAAACGCTATTGATGAAAGCAACCGTATGCTGCGTATCATAAGCGACCTGCTCACGCTGTCGCGGCTGGACAACCGGCGCACGCAGTGGAAGATAACTTCCTTTGATCTGCGGCGTACGCTGGAGCATATCTGCCAGACGCTGGGCATGCAGGCAGGCGCAAAAAACCAGACTGTCACGCTGCACTGCAAGTCGCCCCTGCCGGAGATTACCGCCGACAAGGAGCGTATCGAGCAGGTATTTGTGAATATTATTACAAACTCCATCAAATATACCCCCGAGGGGGGCAAAATCGACGTTTACGCCTTTAAAAACGAACCCGCGCTCGGCGACGACGGCGATACCATAAGCATCATAATCCGCGATAACGGTTTCGGTATAC
>DHAH01000061.1:4455-7829 GCA_002397345.1 Clostridiales bacterium UBA4959 | reverse complement strand
AGTGTATACCCGCCGAGGATCAGCCGCGCCTGTTCGACCGGTTTTACCGGGTCGAAAAATCGCGCAGCTCGGACGCTGGCGGAACCGGGCTGGGACTGTCGATCGCCAAGGAAATCACCGAGGCGCACGGCGGCAAAATCAGCCTGACCAGCGAACAGGGCGCGGGTACGGCGGTCACGATAATCCTGCCGGTGAAAGCCAAGCTTGAGAGTACCTGAAATGACTATTAATTCCGAAATGAAAGATAAAACAAACGATTCGGCGAAGTCAAAACGTCGCAGGGCGCGCGTCGAATTTATAAAAACAATTATAGTCATACTCCTTTTTATTTCCATGGTCACACTCGCGACGGCGGTTATTTTGCAAACGCAGCAATTTATAATTTCACCCCCCGTTGATGTAAACATAGATTCCCTGATTATTTTGCACGACAATAAAACGCAGGAGTCGATCGCGTCGTATATCCTGCCCGAATTTATGGGCTATAAAGTAAACGGGATCTCGCGCGGGCTGTATGGCAGCGAATCGAAAATGCGCGAATTGTACGGGCTGCTGTACGGCGGCATGACCGCGCTGCTCGGCGGTCAAAGCGAGTGCAGAACCCTGTCCGGCGAAGAAGGCGGCGCGGAATGGCTAAACTGTTTCAGAGGCGATTATGTCTATGTGCGTTATTTCACGGAGCTTCCCTCTTCGGTGTTGTATTATGCCGCTTCTGACAAATTTGATTCTCAAATAAGTCCTGACGACGGAGGTAACGACAGTCTTGCAGAGGGTGTAATACCTTATATACGGGAGCTGTTTTTGGTGCCCGTATCGAACAGTTATAAAATAGTCGCGCGTTCGGGCAATACGCTTGATCAAAATGCCGAAATCTATGTTTTCAATTTAAAAAAAGACGCCGACGCACCGAATTTTGACATTAATACATTATCCGCATATAATAATGACAGCGGGCAGCTTGCCGATTTTTCGTTTTTAAACGGCGAGGTATATGTTGACGGGCAGAAAAAGCCGTCGCCGGCAAACACAGGCGGTCTGGAGCGTCTGTATCGGCTGCCCGATACCACTGTTCTGACAGACGCCAGCTATACACAAAAATATATTGCCGTAAATACCGGCGAAAAACTTGCCGGAAGGATTTATAACGATATTAATAAAAATAAACTGCTGGACCTGCTGGGCTTTAACATGAACCGTGTGAACACATATCCCACCGAGAAACATACCGTTTATGTTGATGAGGAAAACAACAGCAGGCTGATGCTGTCAGATTCGGGTGCGCTTGAATATATCGGGGCGCCGTCCGGCAATGGCGGCAAAAAATCGAGCGGCGTGGCAGTCTCGTCGTTTTTGGGTTATGAAAACTATGGCGGCAATTATACTTTCCACGAGCTTACCGCCGCGGCGGCTTCCCTGCTCGGTTCATTGAAAAAAATTGCGCTCGGTTTAATGGGCGGCGACGCGAAACCGGGGCTTATCTCTGTTTCGGGCGGCGAAACGGAGCTGGAGCTTGTATTCGCTTATTTTTATGATAATTATCGTATAACAGGGCTTGACGCGACGGTCAAAATGAAATTTTCCGGCGGGAAGCTCACGGCGCTCGAGCTTGTTCCCGCCGAAATAACCGTCGGGAAGCTGTGCGTATCAATCCCACAGCGCTGGGCGGCGGCACGCCTGTACGCGGATTTATCCCGCGATGAAAAATCGGACGAAGAAGTGCTCACAGCGGAATTTGTTCCGGTGTATAAATATGTGAGCAACAGTAAAATCGCGCCGGTCTGGGCGATATTAACGGACGGTCAAAAAGCAGGCAACCCCGCGGATTAATACGCTTCGTGACAAACGATAAATTAACAATACACAGGATATAAAAAGGCGGTCCGGATATGAAATGGAATCATATTAAAATTCTGCTGATTATTTTACTGATAATCGTCAACGCCTTTTTTGCCGTCACGCTGTTTATTCAATACCGCACCGCAAATTATATTCCCGACAGCGAACTTGACAGCCTGACCACGTTATTGTCCGGCGGCAACGTTCAAATCGCGGAGGGCGCGCTGCCCGCAAAAAAGCAGGATTCGACCTTTTACGGCGGCGATTATCCCCGCGACCCCAGCGGTTATTATGAAACTACCGCAAATCGGCTGTCCGGCGGATTTTATGAAGCAACCGTAAATATGCCGTCCGGCGAAAAAATCTCAAAATCATATGTCAACCCGAACGGCATGAATTTTGTCATGCGCGATGGCGGCGAAACCTATGAATATGAATTCACTTACCCGTTCGGTATAAAATATGTTTATCGCGGCAAAGGCACCGACGATTACGTTATCGACGAAAACAGCGCCGCCGTTGCCGCGCTGCCGAAGGTCGA
Source organism: Clostridiales bacterium UBA4959 (assembly GCA_002397345.1). GTDB lineage: Bacteria > Bacillota > Clostridia > Oscillospirales > CAG-272 > DTU078. Next base: position 5,452 of record DHAH01000061.1, on the reverse strand, counting down.
TATTATACGCGCGTTTTATACGATGAACACAATCAGACGCTTTTTATACGCCGGCGACAAACAAAACGGCGATACGTCCGGCGGGCTGCGGATCAGGCTGGAAGCTGATTCTGTGCGCTATGACGCGTCAAAATATTGTTATATCGCGGAGGTAACCCAATACGCGGGCAGCCAGCCTATCAACGGCTGCAGCGCTCTTATTGCCGTCAACGGCAATAAAGTCGTGTATGTTTCGGGCAATTTGATATTGTGCAGCCTGAGCGAGAGTTATCCCGCCGAACTGCGTGATCAGGTCAACCTGATGCTTGCCGAAAAACGCGAGCTGTCGCAGACTGGCGAGGTTAATTCCGATACCGCCGAAACGACCGCTGACACAAACGCCGTCGATTCACCGCCTGCGGAATCAGATTTGATATATACGCTTACCTCCGCGAAAAGCTGCTATTGCCTTTTTTTGGATAACGACCGTGCTAAATTTTACCTTGTGCCGGGTTGGAATTTTACATACAACGGCGCGATAACGCGTATTCGCGACGCTGTAAAAGGCAGCATATATACAAAATAGCTAAATTTTTAAGAATATACTAAAATCCCCTTTAATTTATTTTAAGCCTGTGGTATAATAGACGCGCGTTTTCGTTATACCATAAATATAACATATCTACGCGTCTCCCGCGAACGACATCATGAATTTTTATAACTGAGTTCATATGCTAATTATGAGATAATTCGAATATATAGATGGAGGAGCGGGCTAACCGCCGCATTATGCTGTAATTCTGCGGACGGGCGATTTAAAATTCGCCCCTGTAAGGCGGTTATTACCCGCGATGAATTTCCGATGGAAAAAATACTGATAAACGGCGGCAGACCGCTATACGGCGATATAGAGGTCAGCGGTACAAAAAACGCCGCCGGCGCGATACTTATAGCCACCCTGCTGGTCGAAGATAAATGCGTCATTGAAAATCTGCCGGCAATAAACGACGTAGCGACC
>DHAH01000061.1:4104-4333 GCA_002397345.1 Clostridiales bacterium UBA4959 | reverse complement strand
CCTCGCTTGAGATTCTGCGCGCCATGGGTATGGACGTGCGGATGATCAACCGCACCACAATGGAAATCGATTCGACCCACGCGGTCGGCGGCACCTCGCCTATCGAGCTGGTCCGCAAGATGCGCTCGTCATATTATCTGTACGGCGCGGAGCTTGGCAGATTCGGGCGCGCGTATGTGGGATTCCCCGGCGGCTGCGACTTTGGAGTGCGTCCCATCGACCAGCACAT
>DHAH01000061.1:0-3944 GCA_002397345.1 Clostridiales bacterium UBA4959 | reverse complement strand
ATCAAGGGCTTTGAGGCGCTGGGAGCGACGGTGAGCATCGTCGAGGGCGGATATATCGAGGCAATCGCCCCGGGAGGACTGCACGGCGCGAATATCTTCTTCGACATGAACACGGTGGGCGGCACTATCAACGTGATCCTCGCGGCCGTTAAGGCGAAGGGGCTGACCGTTATAGAGAACGCCGCGCGCGAGCCGCACGTCGTCGATCTCGCCAACTTCCTGAACACCTGCGGCGCGAAGATCTCCGGCGCGGGTACGGACACGATAAAGATAAAGGGCGTTGAAAAGCTGCACGGCTGCACCTATGCCATAATTCCCGACATGATCGAGGCGGGCACTTATATGATAGCCGCCGCCGCGACAAAAGGTCGGCTGTGTATAAGGAACGTCATCCCCAAGCACCTTGAGTCTATCTCGGCAAAGCTGGAGGAAATGGGCGTAACCATAGAGGAGGACGACGATTTTATCACCGTTTCGCGCGAAGGCCCGCTTAACCGTGTTAATATCAAGACACTGCCCTACCCGGGATTCCCGACCGATATGCAGCCCCAAATAGGAGCGCTGATGTGTCTGGCGGACGGGGTCAGTTATCTCAACGAAAGCATATTCGAAAATCGCTTTCGCTATATGGAAGAACTTAAACGCATGGGCGCGAGCGTCAAGGTAGACGGGCGCACGGCGATTATCGAAGGCGGCTCGACGCTGACCGCCGCGCCGGTGCGGGCGCTTGATCTGCGCGCCGGGGCAGCGCTTATCATAGCGGGACTGGCGACCGAGGGCTGCACCGAGATCGACGAGATACAGCATATCGAGCGCGGTTATGACAACATTGTGGGAAAACTGCGCGGTGTGGGCGCGGATATACGCAAGGTAATACTTCCGGACTCCGGCGTACAGGTTATGGCGACCTGAACGGAATTTTATTTAAAAATAACGGGACGCTGCCATAAGGCAGTTCCCTTACATAGGATATAAAATAATGGCAATTTCTTTGATTATCTTCGACATGGACGGCGTGCTGGTCAATTCCGAGCCCGCAATTACAAAAGCCTGTATGCAGTCGCTTGCCGAGGTCGGCGTAAACGCGGAATACGACGATTTCAAGCCGTTTACCGGCATGGGCGACGATAAATTTTTATCGGGCGTCTGCGAAAAATACGGCGCGGCTTACGATCCCGCAATGAAGGCGCGCGCTTATGAAATATATCTTAAGCGCGCACACGAGTGGGTCGAGGTGTTCGCGTGGTCGAAACCGCTGTTAACCGCGCTGCACGCGGCGGGTTATAAGCTCGCTGTCGCGTCAGCTTCGGATTTGATAAAAGTGGCATGCAACCTTCATCAGATCGGCATTGATACCGGCATTTTCTCCGCAATCGTAACCGGCAGCGACGTGACGCGCAAAAAACCCGCGCCCGATATTTTTTTGAAAGCCGCGGAGAGAGCGGGCGGCGAGCCTGCCCGCTCGCTGGTGGTCGAGGATGCGCTCTCCGGCATTATGGCGGCGAAGTCCGCTGGTATGACCGCGCTTGGCGTGACGACGTCCTTCGACGCTCTGACGCTAAAAAACGCAGGCGCGGATTATGTAGCTGATGATCTCTCGGATTTAATTGATATTGTAAAGACCATATAATATCAGAGTTTTGAACCAGCCGCGTTTATAATCGAATTTAAGTAAAAAAGCTCTCCGGCGAAGCCACCGCCGGAGAGCTTTTTAGCAAAACGCGCCGTCATACAGCGTTGTTTTCCATAACACTGCAGCCGCGCACGATTTTTTTGATGCTGTCCACTGACAAATAAAACATTCCCGCCAATTTTTCCGCGGAATAATGCTCCGAATATAACTTGCGGATTTTCTCGTTCCGCTCGGCGTAATGCGCTTTTGCTCCGCTGCGGCCGCCCCACACGGTTTTTGATTCCACAGGCGCGGGAATATAAAGCAGCTCTCCCGAGCAATAACGTTGAATTTGCGACAACAGCGCCTCGGGCAAAATTTCCCGGGCGTTCTTATAAGCCATTGATAGTGTTCCCTTTCCGTTTTCAGACGTTTTCATATTCCGGCTGCAGTCATTAAATCCGCAGTCTAAAATATAAAAAATAAACCGTACGACATAACGCGTCTGCACCGCGGATCCGGTTCCGTATCGGCTGCGGCGGCCTTTATCGCCGTCCGCACCGTATACGTACCAGACCACGCGGCGCATGGACGCGCGGCATAGATTTTCTGTTCAAAGCCGGGGGAATCGCACCCCAAGGTCTATTTTACAGAGTAAAATTGACCATAGCTCCGGAAAGTTTCATTTTAAATACGGCCGCATGATTTTACCATGTATGACCGTAATCCCAATCCTGACCCTTGTATACTGTAAATAGCGTCACAGTATCAGAGCCGACAGAGAACTACGCCGAAATCACCTTTTTTGTGATCGTCATTGCAAACATCACCCTCCTTCTTGATTAGGATTCGCGTTCAGTCGATCGCCTGCACGCAAGTATATTATAGCAAATATGAAATAATAAAGCAATATATAAATCGGTTATAATAATCTTTTCTTTTTCTTGTAAATTTCTTTTTACAGTTCAAAATTCATGAAAGCGCGAATTTTGTCTTGACAATGTTTTAATCTTAATATCTTTGCCATAAAAAGAAGTAATAATGAATATTTAACAAATTTGTGTTGATAATTCTTAGTAAATATGATAGTATAACTCTATAATTTTTCTTAAGGTGGATTTTTTATATATGTCAATGTATAACAAAAAGACGATAGAAGATATTGACGTGCGCGGTAAGCGCGTGCTCGCGCGCTGCGATTTCAATGTACCCATCGAAAACGGTGTCATCACCGACGACAAACGCATCACCGAAGCGCTGCCGACGATAAAATATCTGTCGTCACATGGCGCTAAAGTTATCCTCTGCTCCCACTTCGGACGCCCGAAAGGACAGTTCAACCCCGAATTTTCGCTCGCGCCTGTCGCGAAACGGCTCTCCGAGCTGCTGAGACGTGAGATTCCCATCGCTGCCGACGTCATCGGCGACAGCGCTAAGGCAATGGCCGCCGCGCTTAAAGACGGCGATATCATGCTGCTTGAAAATGTGCGCTTCCATAAGGAAGAGGAAAAGAACGATCCAGAGTTTTCAAAAGCGCTGGCTTCGCTGGCTGATATTTATGTCAACGACGCGTTTGGCACCGCGCACCGCGCGCACAGCTCCACCGCGGGCGTGGCGGATTATCTGCCCGCCGTCTGCGGCTATTTGATCCAAAAAGAGATCACCATCATGGGCAAGGCGCTTGCCGACCCCAAACGCCCCTTCGTTGCGATACTCGGCGGCGCGAAGGTCTCCGACAAGATCGGCGTTATCGAGAACCTGCTGGATAAAGTCGACATCCTCATTATCGGCGGCGGCATGGCGTATACGTTCATCAATGCTAACGGATGCCCCATCGGCTCCTCTATCTGCGAGAAGGACAAGCTGGGACTTGCAACCGATATAATGGAAAAGGCGCGCGCCAAGGGCGTTGCTCTGTTACTGCCCGTTGACAACATTATCGGGCGCGAATATAAAGAAGATACAGTCTTTATGCGCATTTATTCCGATTCGATCCCCGACGGCTGGATGGGGCTTGACATCGGCGAAAAGACGCAGGAATTGTTTACAAAGACTATCGCGGGAGCCGGTACTGTCGTTTGGAACGGTCCCATGGGCGTTTCCGAATGGAAAAACTTCGCTTCCGGCACACGCGCGATAGCGGCGGCGGTCGCGAATTCGGGCGCGGTATCGATCATCGGCGGCGGCGACAGCGCGGCAGCGGTTGAAAAGCTGGGCTTCGCCGATAAAATGACCCACATCTCAACAGGCGGCGGCGCGTCGCTTGAATTCCTCGAGGGTATCGATTTGCCCGGCATCGCCTGTCTGGCTGACAAAGAATAACAACTTATAG